>JAKOZI010000259.1 GCA_029780075.1 Pseudomonadota bacterium | reverse complement strand
TGCCCATGCCTGCGGCGTTTGACGGCTACGTCGAGCACCCGGTGCGGGTCAGCAGCACCTGCCTGGTGACAGTGGCGCGCAACCGCTACTCGGTGCCCTGTGAATGGGCAGGGCAGATGGTCAGCACGCACCTGTACCCGGCGCAGATCGTGGTGGTGGCCGGCGATACCGTGGTGGCCACGCACGAGCGCCTGAGCGAGCGCAACCAGACACGCTACGACTGGCAGCACTACGTGCCACTGATCGAGCGCAAGCCAGGGGCGCTGCGCAACGGCGCTCCGTTTGCCGATCTGCCCGACCCCTTGCAACGCATGCGCCGCGCCCTGCTGCATCAGGACGGCGGCGACAAGGTCATGGCGCAGGTGCTGGCCGAAGTGCCCAAGCAAGGGCTGGACGCGGTACTGGTGGCGGTGGAGCTGGCGCTGCAGAGCGCCCCACCCTCAGGGCGGGTGAGCTGCGAACACGTCATCAACGTGCTGGCACGCTTGCAGGCACAGCCCCTGCCCGAGACAGTTGCGACCATCCTGCAGGTGAGCCAGGCCCCCCTGGCCAACACGGCACGCTACGACAGCCTGCGCACAGACATTGTCGTGCAGGAGGCCGATCATGCGTGAGTTGGACAAAGAGCTCAAAGAGCTGCGCCTGTATGGCATGGCGGGGGCCTGGGAGGATCTGGTCAAGCAAGGCGGTCATGCGACATTGGAGAGCTCGCGCTGGTTGCTGGAGCACCTGCTGCAGGCCGAGGCGGCGGACCGTGCCATGCGCTCGATCAGCTACCAGATGCACACGGCCAAGTTCCCTGTGCACCGCGACCTGGCGGGCTTTGACTTCGAGTGCTCGCCGGTGGGCAGAAAGCTGATCGAACAGCTCGCAGGCATGGCGTTCACCGAGCAGGCGCACAACGTGGTGCTGGTAGGTGGCCCCGGCACGGGCAAGACGCACCTGGCCACGGCCATCGGCGTGGCGGGCATCACGCGCCATGGCTCACGGGTGCGGTTTTACTCCACGGTGGATCTGGTCAACGCGCTGGAGCAGGAGAAGGCCCAGGGCAAGGCGGGGCGCATCGCAGCGAGCTTGCAGCGCATGGATCTGGTCATCCTCGATGAACTGGGTTATCTGCCCTTCAGCCAGGCTGGAGGTGCCTTGTTGTTCCATCTGCTCTCCAAGCTCTACGAGCACACCAGCGTGATGATCACGACCAACCTGGACTTCAAGGAGTGGTCCAGCGTGTTTGGCGACGCCAAGATGACCACGGCGCTGCTGGATCGGCTCACGCACCATTGCCACATCGTGGAGACGGGCAACGAGTCGCACCGCTTCCTGCACAGCACGGCCGTGGCCAAGAAACGCATCAAGGCACGTGAACAGGCACACAAGGGGCAGCCGTTTTGAAGGCCAGAAGGCAAGCCGCTGGCGCGGCTTGCCTTCTTCAATACCGATGACAACAGTCCTTCAAGGAGATTACGAACCGGGATCAGGCACTACACTTATCCACAGCCGGCCCTCTCAGGCTGGCTTGCAGCCCTGGCTCAAAATTCAAGCGGCACGGTGGCTCAATTTTGAATCGGCGCCAACACAGCATCCGGGTTCAACGGCGTATCCACATACAAATGCCTGGACTTGGGGTGGCTCTTGAGGAACAGTGACCCGCCGCCCTGCCCCTTGAGTGTCTGCACCACCTTGAAGGCATGCTGCTTGTTCTTGACCGGATCGGTACCTATCAGGGACACGGTTTCATCTCCCAGATGGCCCGTGGACCATACCGGGCCGTACTTGGGGTGCTTGAAGTTGGCACCACGCCCGGGGTGCGGAATCTTGCCCACATCGACCACCGCCGCCACGGTATCGGTCTTGGAGTCGATGACGCCA
>JAKOZI010000251.1 GCA_029780075.1 Pseudomonadota bacterium | reverse complement strand
GCCAGATCGTGCTCGCCGGCCGAGATGAAGATCTTGGTGCCGGTAATCTTGTAGCTGCCGTCGGGTTGGGGCTCGGCCCTGGTCTTGATCTGCGCCAGGTCGGTGCCGCACTGCGGCTCGGTCATGCACATGGTACCGGTCCACTCGCCGCTGACGAGTGCCGGCAGATAGCGTGCTTTTTGTGCCTCGGTGCCGTATTGCAACAAGGTGTTGATACAGCCCAGGCTCAAGCCCGGATACATGTTGAACGACCAGTTGGCTGCGCCCATCATCTCGGTCTTGAACAGGCTGATCGACGTCGGCAACCCCTGGCCACCGTATTCCGTCGGAAATGAAAGCCCTTGCCAGCCACCTTCGACGAACTGCCGGTAGGCCTCCTTGAATCCATCCGGCGTGCTGACTTCGCCGACGTTGAAGTGGCAACCCTCCTTGTCGCCAGAAAGATTGATTGGCGCGAGGACTTTTTCACACAGGACGGCGATGCCTTCAAGGATGGCATCGACCACGTCCGGCGTCGCCTCGCCGCCATTTGATAACCCCGCATAATGCGCGGGGTAGTCCAACACCTCATTGATCAGAAAGCGCATTTCACGCAGGGGAGCTTTGTAGGTCGGCATGGTGCGGTCTTTCGTGACAGGAAGGAGAGGGCTCAACTCCACTACAGCGAGTGGCTATGCGTCGAGGATGTCGTCTTCAGGACGACGGATAATTGTGAACGATTGTACTCTGTGTCAAGTTTTTAAGTTATCAATTTTAGATAATTTTTTACATCTATATGTATATTAATGTTAATTATTCACTTTATTGAGGTGAAATAATATTACAATCGTTTTTTCAAAAGCCTCAGAGTACAGTCATGCTACCCAGAGTCGCCGCACCAAAGTATTCCGATCCGCTTTCGCGCAGTGCACGCAAGGATTTCACCAGAACGAATCTGTTACAGGCCGCCCTGACGCTGATGGGCGATGGGCGCAGCTTTACCAGCCTCGGATTGCGGGAAATCGCCCGCGAAGCCGGCGTGGTGCCGACGGCTTTCTACCGTCACTTTCGCAACACCGATGAGTTGGGCCTGGTGCTGGTTGAAGAGGTGGGAATTACGCTGCGCCGACTACTGCGTGAGGCACGCAAAATGGATGTAGCGCCACGCGACATGCTGCGGCGTTCAGTCAGCGTTTATCAGCAATACGTAAAATTGAACCGGTTGCAGTTCATGTTCATCTCCAGCGAACGATCAGGGGGCAGTCGCATACTGCGCTTGGCGATTCGAAATGATGTCACGCATTTCACCAATGAGATGGCGCAGGATTTCCGCATGCGTGGTTTATACGCACAATTGCCGACAGCAAGTCTGCAAATGGTGTGCGGCATGTTGGTGATGGCCATGCTCGCCGCAGCGACAGACATTCTCGATTTGCCGCCCGACCAACCGCTGCTGGAATCCGAAATGTTGGAAAACTTCATTCAGCAACTCAAGATCATTCTCTTTGGGGCGACCTGCTGGAATGATGCCTTGAGCAAGAGTAACGCCGCCAAGCAGACATCAGAACCGAGTACTGCCAACTGCCATGATGGCCTCTTGACCCAGATTGATCACGCAGCGTGATGAGATGTCAATGCATAATGCGTGGGTGATTGCACCCCCACCTGCCTTTTACCGGAAATGCTGTTCGCTCGCAATGGGGAGGACAGCGCTGTGACAGCCAGCCGCCGAACGGTCCGCTGCTGCGCGCGCGACGCAGGCGCTGTACATCGATGTCATTGGCAGTCGAACCGACACCGATCTCTCGGTGGCTTCCACCAGGCCAGAATGGGGAGGACCGGATGCCCACGATGATCGACTCGCTGTGCGACTCGATCGCCGTGGTCAACGAACAGGGCCTGATCATCAGCGTCAACCAGGCTTGGCGAACTTTTGCCGACAACAACGGCGGCAGCACTGAACTTGCGGCGGGAATTGGTATCGATTATCTGGCGTCGTTGCGACGTGCTGCCGCCAGCGATTCGTTTGCCTGTGCGGCGTTACAGGGCAGCGAAGCGGTCCTGGCGGGACGGCAGACGCTGTTCACCCTGGAGTACCCATTTAGTACTCCCGACGGTGAGCACTGGTTCGAGCTCCACGTTACCCCCTTGCAGGGTGCTGTCCAGGGGATGGTCGTCGGGCATCGAGAAATCACCGCGCGCAAGCTCGACCGCGCGCGCGAACAGTGTAGCGCCGACCTGCGCCATCACGAACGCCAACTGCAAGCGGTACTCAACAGCGTATCGTCGATGATCGGTTACTGGGATCGCACTCTGCACAACCGCTTCGCCAACCACGCCTATCGCGACTGGTTCGGAGTCGACCCGGCGACGATCCCCGGCAAACATATTCTGGAAGTGATCGGCGAGGAGCGCTACCGTCTGAACCTGCCGTATATTGAGGCGGTGCTGAATGGTGTCGCACAGCAGTTCGAGCGCGCCATCCCATCACCCGACGGCCGCTCGGTACGCTACGCACTGGCCCGTTACCTTCCCGACATTGTCGATGGCGAGGTGCAAGGTTTCTTCGTCGAAGTGGTGGACGTGACCTCGATCAAGAGCAGCGAGCGGGCACTACAACGCGCTCAGGAAGTTGGCCAGCTCGGCAGTTACATTATCGAACTGCTGTCTGGGCGCTGGCTCGGCAGTCCGATGCTCGACCGCATTTTCGGTATCGGCCCCGAGTATGAGCATACCGTCGAGGGCTGGGGCCGATTGTTGTATCCCGCTGATCGACAGACCATGCTCGACTACGGCCGTCAGGTCGTTGCCGAGCGCATGGCATTCGATCGGCAATACCGAATCGTGCGACCCAGCGACGGCGCCGTGCGTTGGATGCATGGCCGCGGTCAGATCGAGAGCAACCGGGACGGGAAACCCCTGCGCTTGGTCGGCACCATACAGGATATCACCGAGCGCAAGCGCTCCGAGGCCGCGACGCAGTTGCTGCTGGACGAGAATACGCGCCTGGTTCGGCAACTGATCGCCATGCAGGAGCACGAGCGCGCGGAACTGGCACGCGAACTGCACGATGAACTCTCTCAACACCTGACTGCGATCCGTGCCTTCGCCGCAGCCATCCGGCGGAATGGCGTATCCGACCGCGAGCGCATCAGGACCGCCGCGCAGGCGATCGAGGATTGTGCCGGCGAGATCTACGCGGTGTCGCACCGGCTGATGGAAGGTCTGCATCCGAACGTTCTCGACGCAGCCGGCATCGTCGAAGCCATCGCCGCACTGCTCGAGGCTTGGGGACAGCAACATCCGGAGATCAGTTGGCGGGCATCGCTGGCTCGCGATCTGGTCTGCGACGCGCCACCATTGCGGGTAGCCATCTACCGCATTGTGCAGGAGTGCCTGAACAATGTCTCCCGGCATGCGAAAGCCGAGCGGCTACGGGTAATCCTCAGCACACGGCAGTCACCGGCCGGCGAGAAGCTGCTTCTGGTCATCCGCGACGATGGCATCGGCATGGAAGTCGATGCACCGCACGCCGGTTTCGGCCTGCTCGGCATGCGCGAACGCGTCCTGAGCCTCGGCGGTTCACTGCAGATTCGCAGCCCACACGGAGGCGGTACCCGCGTACGGGTCCTTTTGCCCAAGTCCTGAGAGCGTCTGCTTCTTGAGGGAGCGGCTACCGCGACGTTGTTCAGGCGGATCTTCCTCCAGCTAGTAGACGCAACTACGCTTTAACTATCGGTTTTTGTTATACAAATAGCCAATGCCGCGAAAGCGGCGCCTGCCTACGCGGCGAGTTTGTCGGTTTTGGCCTTGAGCGGGAAGGAAAGGCCGATGGCGTCGAGGATTTTGGCCTGTTGATCGTCGGGGCGCGGCAGATGCGTGTGACGCTGTCCGTTGCGGTCGGTGGTGTAGAGATAGGTCAAACGTCCAAGCGCCAC
>JAKOZI010000241.1 GCA_029780075.1 Pseudomonadota bacterium | reverse complement strand
GTGAACCGTGCTCAGTCCTCGGACGGCAACACGATGACGGTGGCGCTGCGCTGCGCGTCGGTAACGATGCGAATGGCCAGCCCTGGGTGGATCACGTAGTGCGACTCCAGCGAAGCACCTGATTGAAGCGCGGTGCTGTTGGCCTGCCATTGCTGGACGTTGACGTCTCCCCAGTCGCCACGGGTGTGGCGCCTGAAGTACGGGATTGGGTCGAGGCGACCCGCGCGGACCAGGCGGTCAACGGCTCTGCTGAAGATAAGCGCCCCGATGGGGAACGCCAGCCTCTGGCAGTAGGTTTCGATGCGATGCGATGCCATGGGCTCCTCCTTGGTTATTGAGCCACGACACCCCTGGCGGAGTGAAGTGGCTCCGTCAGGTGGATGGGATGACGAGGCGGTGCCTTCAGATCAGGTCGCGCTCTTCGGGAAGCTGGACCACCGTGGTCTGGTGGTCTTCGCTGGTCTTCACGATCAACACCAGTTCCGGCGTGATCCGGTACTGGGAGATCATCAGGTTGTCCTGATCGAGTGCGACATCGTTGGCCTGGCGGGTGGCCTCGTCGATCTCGCCCCAGTCGCCGCGCACGTGGCGCTGCACATAGGACAAGGGATCGATGAGACCTCGGCGGGCCAGCCAATGCACCTTCTCGCTCAACTGCAACGAGGCCGGTGCGAACAAGGGTTGCTTGTGCGGCGCGGGCCGCTTGAACGGATTGGGGAACATGGTGTTTCTCCTTCGATGAAGTGCAGCGGGACGTCAGGCGTCCGGGGGATTAGCGGATGGTCAGCACCTCGCCCCGTGTCGGGGAGCCAGGCGTCATGTCCCATGCGCGGATGACGGGAACAAACTTGTCGGTGAGGATGCGGGTCTCGGCGATCGAGCCGTCTTCGCGTTCGGTGAATTCCCGCTGGAGCGTCTTGTCCTTGTGGGTGTCACCTTTGACGACGAGCACGCGCCCGGTCTTGGAGCGCACAACCCCCGAGATCGCACCCGCGGCCAGAGCCAGGGCGAGATGCCAGTGGGACAAGGCACGCGCCGGCGGACGCAGCGACTGCTGCGCGGCCCCCAGGTGCGTGTCCAGCGACGGCCAGAGGCCTTGCAGCCGGCCGACTTCATCGGCGAACTGCTCCGGCTCCATCGTCACGCGGAAGAAATGCTCCGGCTCGGCCGGACTGGCGGGGACGATGTACGGCAGGAACGGCCAATCGCTCGGCAGCTCCTCGGCTTCGACTTCGCCAAGCCCAACCTGCAGCAGCAGATTGCGCACGGCCTTGACGCCATCGGGAGCCTGTTCACGCTGTCGCACCCTTCGGCCGAAGATCACCACCTGCTTGAACTGCGTCTCCACCGCTCGGTAGATGCGCAGGTCCGTGTAGTGGCGTGTCAGCCAGCCGACCAGCTCCGCATCGAGCACGTAGGCGGGGACGATGAAGACCAGCACGCCGCCGTACTGCAACAGCGACAGCGAACGCTGATAGAACAGCTTTTCGAGGCGGGCACGGCCCTGGCCCTGATAGCCGATGTTGCCGTTGACGTCCTTGGACAAGTCGCCATACGGCGGGTTGAGCCAGAGCAGCCCGAACGACTGCTTGGAGACCATCGTGTCCATCAGGTCCGCGTGCAGGCAGTGATCGACCAGGCCGCGGGCATGGCGTGCCCGCTCCGCGTCGAACTCGACCGCGAACGCCTTGGCCTGCTCGCGCCCGAGGGCATGGGCGGCTTCGGCGATCGCCACGCCTTCGCCGGCGCAGGGATCGAGGATGCACATGGGCCCGTCGCTGGGCATCAGTGCGTTGAGGGCTCTTTCGAGCGTGGGTTCGTCAGTCGGGTAGTAACCGTTCTTAGCGAAATTGCGGGCGAGCCGCGGGAACATGAGGGCCATGGAAGTCTCCTGGTTGGCGGGGAGGAAACACGGAAGCACGCCAAGGCGTGCCTCCGTGGGTGGGTCAGGCCGCTACCACTTCCGGCGTCCAGATCTTGGCCGGGTATGGATAGGCGGTGAGCACATCACTGCGGATCAGCGAACCCAGCGCCAAGGTCAGCGCCGGCACGTCGATGGCTAGCCGATGGCCTTCCAGCGGCCCGAGGGCGAACGGAAGGCGGGCCAGCATCTCGCGGCTTTGCAGCAGTTCCAGCACGGTCTCGCGCCAGTGGTCGAGCAGCGGCAATGGGCAGGTGTCCCGCACCAGCATCCACAGGCGGTCGAGCCGGTGGGCGCTGTCGCGCGGCAGCAGTGCCAGTGCGCTGGCGTTGGCCTTGTCGGGCTTGACGCAGCGGCGGTCGAACAGCCACACGTTGGACAGCGAACCGAACAGCGTTCGCCGATAGGCGCGCGTGACGCGCTTTTCCAGGCGATCGACGTTGCCGATGAACACCGGGACGCTGCCGCCCTGGTCGGTGATGATGTGGAACTGGTCCAGTCCCTGCTCGTCGCGCCCGAGGGTCAGGCGAGCCAGGAACTGCTGGACGGCGGTGTCGCGCGCCCAGATGGACAGGAAGATCAGGTTGCCCTGGTCATCGCCGACGCAAGCGTCGGCCATCACGTCCGGGCATTCGTCGATGCGGTACAGCGTGGTGGAAGAAGTGTTTGCGAGCATGGTGGTGTCCTCGGATTAACGGGAACAGCACCGCCCGCTGGGGCAAGTACTGCCCCAGGGGGTGGAAGAAAAACGCTCAGTCCGGCTCGAATTGCCGGGTGTGCGGGTTGAAGTGAAGCGCCTCGTCCACCGCCGTGATCGGCGTGAAGCCGTCCAGGTAGATGTTGTTGAGGTACTGATCGCGGTAGGTCAGTGCCTGCCGTGCCTGTTCCTCGGTGAGGCCGTTGCTGATGAAGTACTCCAGCATCTCCTCGTCGGAGGACACTTCGTCGTTGGACAAACTTCCTTCAACGAGTGCCAGCAGCGAGGGTGAGAGCGCAGCCAGGATCGGGTCCATGTTGGTTCCTCCTGGCTCAGGCCATCAGCGTCGCGGCGGGAGCCGTGACAGCCGTGGGTGTGCGCCGCCGTGCGTGGTAGGCGCGAACGCCTGCACGCCAGTCGGCGGACTGCTCCGGTGCGAGGTCCAGATAGGACAGCGGGCACGAGTAGTAGTACGGGTGCATGGACTCTTCCAACGGCTTGTAGCCCCACTGGTTGCCGCTGCGTTCCAGCAGATCGCAGCGGATGTAGCGCAAGGACTGGCCCGGCGCGAGATCACGATGCACACCTTCGACCTTGGCGGTCAGTTCGACCACTGACCACAGCACGTTGCCGCGCAATGCGTGAGCGATAACCTTCGCGCTGACGCGCTCGGTCTGCTGTGGTGCGATCAGTTCCGCGATCAGTTCAGACCGCGATTGGGGAGAGAAATACCAGCCCATGAGAGGCCTCCTCGAAAAGTTGAGCTGGAGGCCTCCCCGTGGGGAAGAACCCCCAGTGGGTGATGGAATGCCGCAGGTGCAGCGAAGGAAAACCTATGCCTTACCCTTAGTCCCAGTCGTCATCGTCGCGATCACAACCGGCCGGACAGCAGCCGAACTCGATCCCATGCGAGCAATAGCCATGCTCCGCATTCCAGTCCTGGGTTTCCTGCCGTTCGGCCGGTGTTGCGTAGTCCCATTCCTGTGCGATCTTCAGCGCCTGTGCGCGCTGTTCTTCCGGCAATCGACCGAGTTGCGCGTCGATCGCCGAACTGAAGCGTTCGACGTAGTAGTCGTGAGACAGTCCGCAACCCTTGGTGGCTTGTGCGGCTGCCGTCTCGCAGAGAGCCCGCCACGCGGGTTCATCCAGCGCGGAGCGGGGGATATCGCAAGCGATGGTGGACATGATGAAGACCTCCAGAAGATGGCCAGGGCCTCCCCCGCATGGGGAAGGAACCCCGGCGGGTGGATGAAGAACACCGCGCATGCGGCGTCTACGATCACGCAGGTTGCAGTTCGGCCTGGCGGCTCCACTCCTGCGTCTTGAAGTCCAGCGCGTAGCCCAGCTCGCCCAGGCGGGCGATCTGTGCACGCAAAGCGCGGCGGTCGATGGTCGAATCCAGTTTCACGGACTCGCCCAGCGGCCACAGCAGGCCGAAGAGCGCGGGGTCACCGTCTTGGGTGCTGCCGGGGGCAGCAGCCTCAGCAGGTGGCGGCGCATCCACGCCAAAGGGCGTGGTATCGACCATCGGGTCCGCGGACGCCTGCACGGGTGCGGGCTTGGCGGGCCTGGACGCTTTGGTCGGCTTGGCCGGCGTTGTCGCAGGCTGCGCCCCTTGCTCTTCATCGAGCGGATCGACGTCCTGGGTGGCGAAGCTGCGGGCTTCGTCGCGGCTGAGTTTGTCGATGCCGTTGAGCGTCATGCCGTCGAGGCTGGCACGGATCTCGAACCGCATGCCGCCGCCGACCGGATAGGACTTCGGGAAGATGTACCTGATGATGAATTCCCCGTCGTACTTGCCTTCGGGGTACTGCTCCAGCTCCGGGTCTTTGACCTCGAAAGTACCGAGGTGCGTGGCGAGGCGGCCAACCGTGAACGGGCCGTTCTTGCCGCGGATGGTACGCAGCGTGAGCTGGCCGGGGACGACGATGGGCGCAACCGATTTCTCGGAAGCCGATGGGGTTGCCATGATGGTTCTCCTGATGATGAATGACGGGCCGCCGACGGCACCCGGTGGATGAGAGGAAATGGCCTCGCCCGAGGTGGGCGAGGTCCGCGTGGCATCACGCCTTGAGCTGGCGCATGCCTTCGGCCAGCAGCCACAACGCCCGGTTCAGGCGCAGGTTCTGGTCGATGCCTTGCACCGGACGGGTGCGCTGATTGCGGCCGTTGGCCGTGCGTCCGTTCAGGCCCCCTTTGACGAGGTTCTCCTGGACGCGGTTGAAGACGGCCCACAAGTCGTTCTTGCGGTCGTCCCATCGCCGGGGTGCCAGCAGTTGGCTCTCCGTGACAGGCGTGGACTTGGCTGGATCGTCGTACTTGAGTGCGAGCGCGGAGTTTGCAAAGACCTCCGCTTCGCCCTCATCGAGGTTGATGGTGCGCATCGCATCGCGCGCGTTCTGCACGCGCTCGAAGCCTTCGAGGACTCCGTAGGCACCTTCGATCACCTGGCTGGCCACGTCGCCCTTGTGGGGAACGCGGATGTCGGCGGTGGTGTCACCGCAAACCAGGCCGTTGTGGCAGACGAACCGGAACATGCCGGCGAGCATCTGATAGCTGCTCGTGCCGTCGTGGCTGTTGAGCAGGATGATCTCGTTCGCCTCGTCGCCGTTGATCTGGCTCGCATGGCGAAGTCGGATGAGGTGCTTCGTGTACTCGCGCCGGTCTTCGTTGCGCACGCGTGTCTGGCACACCATGAAGGGCTCGAAGCCCTCCTGGCGCAGCTTGGTCAGCACGGTCGAGGTCGGTATGTAGGCATACCGATCGGACCGGCTCCCATGCGGAGCGTCGGCGAAGATCGACGGAACGACGGCACGAATGCGGTCGTCCGAGAGTGGACGATCGGAGCGCAGGATCGGGGATTGCGGAGCAAAACGGGATGCCAGAGACATGGCTGATCTCCTTTGAGAAATGCGGTAACCGCGCGGCGGTGAGACCACGCGGAACTCGGGGGATGAAATGCGCAAGCGCGCGTCATGGGGACGCGGCGGATGCGGGAAGAGAAGCGACAAGGCCCCGTGAGGGGCCATGCCGTATCAGAACGAAGCAGCCAATGCCGGCTCCTGCTCCTCGACTTGCGCCTCGGGCTCGCGCTCGGCGGGCTCGGTGGCCGTGTCGATGGCGTCGTCGGCTTCGGACGCGGATGCGTCTTCGGCCGGCGGCGCCTCGGGTTGCGCCTGGCTCGTCGGATAGACCTGGGTGCCGTCGATCTTGATCAGACCGATGTGGACCAGCGTCGATTCCAGGCTTGCGGCCGGTTCCCCGGCGTGCTCGCCCTTGGTGCGGATGTACGGATCGATCTTCATGTCGTTCAGACGGAAGGCGATCAGCACCTTGCGGTCACCCTCGATGGCCTGAACGCACCGGCGAACCAGATGCTCGGCTTCCGGGGTGGCGACGATGGTGTCGAAGTACCGATACTCCGGTTCATCGACAGGCCCGGCCAGTGCTGCGACGGTGCAAGAGAGGAACGAGTCGCCAGCCTTTGGGGTGACGTCCTTCACACGATTGAGATAGCCGATGCCGCGGGTGATCAGCTCGTGCTGCTCGATCGAAGCCAGTTCGGCCCGGTCGATCAGTTCGGCCTTGAGCAGTCGCGCCTTGAGGGACGCGGCGGCCTGACCCTTCTGCTCACCCTTGTCGCGGATGTACGCATCGCCCCACAGGTCACCGAGGCGAAATCGCACCAGCGGGCGCTGCTTGGGATCGTCAACGCCGATGTAGCGCTGAACGAGCTTCTTGGCCTCGGCACCCGAGACCTTGACGTCGAAGTAGCGGTAGCTGGGGTCCCGGGCGGGGCCGACCAGCGCGGCGATGGTGCAAGCAAGGAAAGGCTGCGCACGGCGGCCGCCCCGGACGGGCACTTCACGGACACGCTGGACGTAGCCGATGCCCGAGGTGTGGAGGTCGAAATACGATTTCTCGTTGGACGTGGTGTTCATGGTGAATCTCCATTGGGATGAAGCGGAGACACACCGGCCCACGCATGCGGGGAAGGTGCGTAACCCCGCGGTGGGTTGATAAGGCGAAAGCATCCGCCACCAGAGGCTGGTGGCCGCTCGCGGATGGATGCGGTGCGAGCTGGCTCGGTCACGCAGTGGGAACTGCGCCGCAACCTCGAAGACCGATGGTTGCCTGGCATGTCGCTGACAACGTCAGCAGGCATGGGGTCAGCATGGCCGGGCCTCGCGCGCGCGGCAGCAATCAATCGGCATCCGGGTGCTTCCCTTTGTCCGCGCCGCCCGGCGCCTGCCACAGGCATTTGGGGCGGCGCAGGTGCTCGGGGTATCGGCGAGGGGGCGGCTGGGACGGCTCCAGGCGCCGCCGCCGCGCGCGCCAATCAGCCGCCAGCCGGCGGCGCGCGGGCTGGCGCCGCCTTCGTCGGGTAAGGTGTAGGTGATCAGGCGGATGTAGCCCAGCGACTTTGCCGCCTGCCAGGCCGCGCCGTATAGCTTGCTGCAGGCGTTGGGTGTGCTGTCGGTGCACAGCCGTGTGACTTCCCGCGTCCAGCCATCGTCCAGGTGCCGCGCGACCGGCCGGCCGACGATGGCCACGCCGCGGATCAGGTCGCTGTCGACCAGCGTGACGGCCAGGGCGAACTTCGCAGCCTGGACCGGACGGTGATGGTGTGCCAGCACGAAGACGTTGGCCGTGCGCAGCGACACCGGCAGCAGGTGCAGCCTCGGCGAGGTCGATGATGTGTTCATGCGGTCGTCTCCGGTGGCATGCCGGCGCTGTGGCCCGCGGGGCGTGCCTTGGCGGCTGGAGACGAACGCGCATGCGCGGCGATGGCCGCGGTGCGAACAAAAGAAAGCCCCCGGTGCGGGGGCTGCGAGGGCTGCGCGGCGGTTGCCGCTTCAGGCGGGAGGCACCACGGCCAAGGACAGGTGCGTGGCGGTGGCGGACAGCACGAGATCGTCCGCCGAGTGCAGGAGGCGCGTGAACAGGCCGTCCTTCGGGTCGAAATACTCCGCAAAATCGTCGCCACCCAGCTCGCGGCCGGCGAGGTGCCACCAGTCATCGAACGGGTCGGTGTCCGGGTTGCAGCCGACGGCGTAGGCGAGCAGTTGCTGGCGTCCATCCGGGCGACGCTCCCCACGCTCGGCGAGGAAGTACACGCCCTGGTCCTTGACCAGGACGATGCGGCACTGATTGGCGATGGCTTCGGTCAGCACGGGGCGCAGGTCGGCGCCTTTGAATCGCAGTGACATGGATGAAATCTCCTGTGTTAAAAAAAGAGAAAGGCCCTCCACCCGATGGGATGAAGGGCCTGTAGGTCACGCGGCCGGAATGGCTGGAACGCCGTGGCGGGTGCCTCGGGTCAGCCGAGGGGCGTCATGCCGGGACGGCTTGGCGCTTACGGGCCGCCTTCGCGTCGAGGATGCTCACGTCGATCTGGCGCCAGCGCCCGTCGTCGATGAGCCGCTCCAGCACTTCGCCGAGCATGTCGAAATACACCTCGTCGTGCCGATCGACCAGTTCGACCGATTCACCGTTCTGACGGTGCAGTTCCACCACGTAGGTGTCTCCGCCGCGGTCGTAGAGGATCGTCACCCGGCCCTCGAACTTCGCGGTCGAGACCGTGAAGCTGATCGCCGGCGGGGTCTCGATGATCTTGGAGGGCGTGGGATCGACCCAGGTGAAGTCGCGGGCACCGGCATCCACCAGCATGTGGGTGATGCGCCGGAAGCGATCGGGGGCCGGCATCTCTTCCAACTGCTCGATGAGCTGGCCCAACTCCATGCACTGCGGCGTGGGAATGGGCAGCTTGGCCGGCGCCGAGCCGAGGATGTGCCTCGTGATGGTGTACGGCGTGCCATCCGAAGTCTTCTCGGTGATGACCTCCGGCGTGTCCGCGCGCAGTCCGTCGAAGCGACGACGGGCATAGGGTTGGACATGCACCTTGGCGCCTTCGGCAGGAACCGTGGTCACCAGGCTGGGATCGAGCACCGCGAACTCGGAAGGCTTGAGCTTGACGACGATGGCATCGTCGGTCGCAGCGACCACCTTGCCGTCGAAGGGTTGGGGGTCGATGGCAAAGCCCAGCGTTGAGGACAGCGGCTGATCATCGAACACGCGGTACTTGAACGATCGCACGTTACGGGGCACATGGCCTGCGACCAGCGAAGGCATCATGGATTTGATGAGGGAACGGTCCATGGGGAAACTCCTTGAGAAATAACAAGGGATTCCCCGCCCGCAAGGGAGAGGTCCCTTGTGGGTGGCGTGGATGGACGCGGTAGGTCCGTAGGAAGAAACGACCAGCACGGTTTCCCGTGCTTGCAGCCTCGAAGGTCTCGACTGCCTGGGCATGTGTCGGCAGCGCCGACGGACATGGGGTAAGCATGGCCCCGGGGTGGTCGGCCTGCCCGCAGGAAACGGCACCGCAACATGCCCGCATTCCTGTGCTGCGTACAAGAAAAAGCCCCTCGAAAGGGGCCGGAGGGGTCAGGCTTGGTACACGAAGTAGTGCTCGCGCTGACGCGGAAAGAACACGTGCTTCCACGTGTCCCCGCTTGTGTTGCCACCGTCGAAGATGACCATTTCGTAGTCGTCCACGTCGGTGTCCATCAGGTCGGCGCTGGCGATATGGCGCATGTGCAGCATGCCGCTCATGCGCTCGACTACCAGGATCTGGCCGATGGCATCGTCCTGGCTCATGGCATTGAAGCAGGCTCCAAGCTGGTGCTCGAAGTCCGATACGGGCGAGATGAGATCGGGGAACATGGGATCGCTCCTATGAAAGTGAACCGGCCCGGCTCCCTGGCGGGAGACGGGCCGGCATGCGGTGAGGAAAAGGTAGGCTGGGGATGTGTCTGGCAGTTATTCGCCGGCCAACGGCAGGCCCGGCAACACGGGTGCGTCGGCATCGAGAATGAGGATGCGCACATCGGCCTGGCCGGCCAGTGCAAGGATCTGTGCCAGGTCGTCCGGCATGCCCTTGCTGCAGTGCTCCTGCCGAAGCTGCTCGGCGGAGATCTCCTCGACGTCCTGCAGGTGCTGGCCCGTCCAGGGCGTGGAAATCAGCTTGACGCCGATCGCCGGGCTGTAGGGAACCCGGAACGCAATGAACAAAAAGGCTTCCGGCGTCGCGAGGTCAGCCAGGTTGGCCAGGTACTGGCCGGTTTCGTGGCTGATGTGCGCGCTGCTGATTTCCCAGCACCGGCTGTAGTAGCCGGTCTCGAAGCTCAACCGCTGCACGACTTCCCGTGCGGCCTCGGCCGAATAAGTGTCGCCAATGTGGACGGGGAGGCCGTCGAAGTCGTCGCCGTGGATCGCGTACACCACGGCACCCACCACGCCGTAGGCGCCTTCACCGGCATCGCGTTCGGCCAGCACCTCGGCACTCACGGAGTCTGGGCCATTGCTGACTACGGCGAAATCGCTGGTGACGATGCAGGATGCTGAAACCAGCTCCTCATCGGAGAGGTGTTCTTGGCTCTGGTGGATGTTTCGCCAGACATGCGGGCTTCCGTCCTCGTGGCTGATGGACAGCGTGCGGACGATTTTCAGATTCCAGTAGCCGCGTAGAAAGGGATTGGGATTCTGGGACATGGGATTTCTCCAACAGAATAATGATGGAGCCAATCCCCGCCACCGGGAATTGACCCCGGTGGGTGGAAAGAAAGGAAACAGCGTCAGGTGACGCTGATCGTTGGCGTTTGGGCCAATCGCTCGGCGACGCGTCGGCGCAAATTCATGCGGAATGGCTCGTCGCTGACGCCCGCCAGCAGATTGATGGTCTCCAGCGCAATCAGGGCCGAGGCCTCTTCGATGTCGGCGGCCACAATGGCCTTGCGCAGTTGGTCGCCGAGCTGGAGGGCCTGCGAGGAGGAACTGATGACGCGGACCTCGCGGCTCAGGTAGCAGCCGTTGCCGCCGAACTCGAACAGCCGCGGCTTGCTGCAATACCAGCATCCCTCGAACTGGATGGCGGTCAGGTGGTGGCCGTCATCGAATCGGGTGGCGATCAGAAACAATGCGTCGAGATCGGCGGTGTCCTCGAACGAATGACGCTCGATCAAGTTCCCCAGCTCTTCGTCCTCATCGGCACCGAAGTGCACGGCGAGCAGTTCGAGCAGCGGCGGGATCGAAAGCCCTTCGTCGTCCGGCATCGGAATGCCGAGTTGCGTGGCCAGGTCTTCCAGGCCATCGAGCACGTCCGGCCATTGCGGATTGGTGGTCTCGGCGATCTGGGCGATGTAGGCCTGCCCGTTGCCGGGATGGCTCTCGTCCAGCGCGAAGGCGCCGAACAGCGCCTGGATGACGGGCGTCACACGGTCGAGCACGAGAACGCCGGTGGCTTCGTAGTAATTGTTGGCCATGAAGGCTCCTTTCGATGAATGAACGGAGCCAGCCCTTGCGGACGATGGCATCCGCAGGGGAACCGCCTGATGCCGGATGGCACTGGGCGGGGAGAAACGCGAGGGACATGGCCTCGGGCGAGGCGCATGTCCCTCATGGGGTCGCGTGAACGCAGTGATGAAGGTGTGCCGGGGACCGGCTCACCAACCGCTGTAGTTCAGCAGGAGGTCGGCGATCACCTGGCGACGAGGCAGATCGAGGCCGTCGAAGTCCGACAACCCGTTGAAGTGGCAGCGCTTGAGCATGGCACCGCCCTCGCGCGCGTTGTAGAAGCTGACCATCGCGGACAGGAACATGCGTTCCCCGCTGCTCAGGACGCCGAGGGCGTCGTTGAGGCGCAGCATGTCGGGGCGCAGATCCCACTTGCTCTTGGCCTGGTTCAGACCTTCACGGGTGCCATCGCCAAACCATTGCGGGCCGGCGATCTCGACACCACGCTTCCATGCCTCGAAAAAGGCTTGGGGCGCGGCGCTGAAATGCCGTTCTTCCCGAACGATCTGATCGACGACTTCCTGCGGCAGTAGCTGGTTCATGACGTGATTCCTCCAGTTGGATCAGGGAACGGCGAGCTGGGACCAGCCGCCTCTTTCGAGGGCACGTTGAGCCGCGGCATGGCTGCGGAAGTACTCACGAGATTCCCGCGAAACGGGACCTTCGGTATCGCGCGTGCCGATGTAGTGGCCGGCGGCGCTGTGCAGGACTTCGAGCGGCAGGAACTTGCCGCAGTAGGTCAAGGCCAATTGACCGAATCGGCCGAAAGAGGCTTGCTGGGACATGGATGGGCTCCTTGGAAAAGCGGGGCCCTGTCCCTCACGGGATGGCAGCTCCCGCACGCGGTTGAAAAAAAGCATCAGCGTCTTGGCGACGTGCGTCCGCGCAATGGATGCGATGCGGACTGGTGGGTTGCGCGGGGAGAACCCCGCGGCAGCCTGAAACCCTGGCTGCTGGCATGTGCTGACGAATCAGCGAGCATGCGGGCAGCTTCGTGGGGGGGGCGCGCCACGTCAGTTGGAAATCGGCATCTGGTCCAGCCCCGATTGATGTACGCAGAGACAAAGAAAAGCCCCGCAGCAAGTGCGGGGCGGTCATGACGGTGCGGTGAGGCTGGATCAGCGGGGCTTGTCGCCCAGGACATGCTGCTTCCAGATGGCGAATGCCTCGTCCGCTGGCAGCTCGGCCAGGATGACGATGGGCTGGTCCTGTCGGCTGCGCAGCTTTGCGAAATACGCTGCGCGGTCGGCAATGGCCTTGAGCTTGATGCCCTTGAGGAACAGCAGCCTGCCGTCCTTGATGAACAGCACCTTGTTGCCGATGTCGCGGTTGAACGCGGTGCGCAGCTTGCGCTCCGCGTGCATGGCATCGGCCAATTGGTCCACTAGGAAGTCGAGCGTCATGTCGATGAGAAGCGGCTCGTCGTCTTCGCGTTCGACGTCGAGCGATGCCGGCGGCAGGCTCTTGGCGAATTCCTCGGCCTGGGCCAGCAGCGCGGCCTGGCCTTGCAACGCGCGCACGAACGTCGAGCCGCCGTGTCCGTCGTTGCGGGCTTCGGCGATGGGCCTGCCGTCGAACATGACGGTGGCGGTGAAGCACAGCGTTTCCTCGCTCGCGAAATCCGCGACCTTGAGGTTCTTGAGGGTGATGCGGTCTTGTCGGGTGATGGTGTCCATGGGAAGTCCTGATATCGACCGGGTTGACGACACGCCCCTGACGGGACGCGGCATACATCCCGTGGGTTGGAGGAAGGTGGCATCGATGCCCGGTGGGCAGCGTTCGCCGGAGAGATGCCGGGGCGAACTGGCGGGTGGCGTGGGCGGAACCCACGGCAGTCTGGACACCCTGGCTGCTGGCTGTTGCCGATGCGTCGGCAATGCAGGAGGGAGGATCGCGCGACCCGCCGGCCGCGTCTTGCATCAATCCGAAGCGATCGATCCCGTCTTGTGCAGGTACTGCACCAGCCGGCGTCCCCAGCCACGCGACGCACAGCACGGCCATGGAATTGCCGATCGCCTTGCAGTTCGGTGCATCGGCGGTGCGTAGTGAGGCGGATTGCAATGTTGGCGGTCATGTGGGTCTCCCGTTCGTGTGGCGCAGGGCCATCGCCCTGGCCGGGGCGTTGAAAGGCAGGAGAAAGGCGCCGAAGGCCCCAGGGGCCTTCGGCTCGGGAGGAAAGAAGAACCACCCGTGGGCTGATTGGCAGGCCCGGTCGTCGCTAGAACCGTCTGCTCATCCAGCAATCACACCCGGCCCATGTCGTGGCTGGGGCCGGCATCGTCTGGCGCACATC
>JAKOZI010000230.1 GCA_029780075.1 Pseudomonadota bacterium | reverse complement strand
TGACGGTGATGGAAAACCTGCAGATGGGTGCGGTGCTCGGCGAGGAGATGAACTTCGCAGTCGACCTCAAGCGCATGTACCTGCTCTTTCCGATTCTCGAGGAGCGCTGCCAGCAGCGTGCCGGCACTCTCTCGGGCGGCGTACAGCAAATGCTGGCGATCGCCCGCGCGCTGATGAGCCGGCCGCAACTGCTGTTGCTCGACGAACCCTCGCTGGGCCTGGCGCCGCTGTACATCAAGAAGATCTTCCAGATCGTCCGCGAACTGAACCGCGAGCACGGGATGACCATCCTGCTGGTCGAACAGAACGCGCACCACGCCTTGCGCGTGGCGCATCGCGGCTACGTCCTGCAGCATGGGCAGATCATCCTCTCGGGCACTGGCCACGAACTGCTCGCCAACCCCGAGGTGCACGCCGCCTATCTCGAAGGCGGCCACGCTGCGACGGCCGCGTAGGTCGTGGAGGGCAGCAAGGCGCCGCCACGCTGGCTGCCGTTTGTGGTGCTCGGCGTCGGGCTGCTGGCGATCTCCTGCGGCGCCATTCTGGCGCGCTTCGCGCAGGGCCATGGCCTGCCCTCGCTGACCATCGCCACGCTGCGCCTCGGCCTGGCGGCGCTGATCATCACCCCGATCGCGCTGTGGCAATCGGGCCACACCTTGCGCGCGCTGACCCGGCAGCAGGGGCTGCTGACCGGTGGCGCCGGTTTCTTCCTGGCGCTGCATTTCGCGACCTGGATCACTTCGCTCGAATACACTTCGGTGGCCAGCAGCACGGCGCTGGTGACCACCAACCTGCTGTGGATCGGCATTGCCTCGTTCGTCCTCTTCGGCGACCGGCCGAGTCGACTGATGGCTGTCGGCATCGCCATTTCGATCACCGGCAGTGGGCTGATCTTCTGGAGCGACAGCCGCGACAGCGTGCCCGGCAGCAATCCCCTGCTCGGTAACCTGCTCGCCGTCGTCGGCAGCTGGTGCTTCTCGGCCTATCTGCTGATCGGCCGTCGCCTGCGCTCCAACCTGCCGTTGCCGGCGTATGTCTGGCTCGCCTACGGCAGCGCCGCGATTTTCCTGCTGCTCGCCTGTCAGACCAGCGGCACGCCGCTGACCGGTTATAGCGGCGCCGCCTATCTGGTTGCGCTTGGTCTGGCGATCGGCCCGCAGTTGCTCGGCCACAGCGCCTACAACTGGTCGCTCAAACACGTTTCGGCGACCTTCATCGCCGTGGTGACGCTGGGCGAACCGGTCGGCAGCGCACTGCTGGCGTGGCTGTTCTTCGGCGAAGCGTTCGCGTTATTGCAGGGCATAGGGTTTGTGCTGCTGCTGGTCGGGATCTACCTCGCGGCGCGCGGTGAAGGGCAGTGACCAGGGGTCAGAGTGTCGTAAGTTTCTCAGTGGCCATAAAGAAAGGATGGGCTGTCCGCTTTAGCTTCGCGCAGCGGCCTCTGCATACCGAGGCCGGACCGTTCTAGGCGCCGACTGCTGGTTTGACGACTCGATGCCAGTCTAAATCATCGAGTCACACGGGCCGACTCAAACGCTGTGTCGGCCTCTATGATCCGGTCTGTCTCGGATCTTGACATCGCTTTATAGTTACTATGTAGTCTCACTATATTATTCTACTACCCACTTTGGAGTAACTATGGAAGTCGTTCAGGTACAACTTAGACGCGACGTGTTCGAGCGCCTTAAAGCACTTGCGGAGCCATTGGTCGATGACGCGAGTGCTGTAATCGAGCGCCTCATCAAGCATTGGGAGTCAGCACCACCGGGGCCAAGAACCCGTACCAGCGTCTTGCCTGAGCCCGGGCCAGCAGTTTGGCAATCGGCTAGAGGGGAGAAATTTCCCATAGGCATAAATATTCGAGCGAAGTACCTCAATCATACGTTCGGGGCAACCGTAACCTCTAGCGGAATCGATTTCAACGGTTGCAGTTACGACAACCCATCGTCTGCAGGCATAGCGGCGAAGGAGTCAGTGGGTACTCACGGTAAAGCTGCGAGCACGAACGGCTGGGATTTCTGGGAGATGCAGGACTCGAAGTCGAAACAGTGGGTATCGATCGATGTGCTTCGCTCAACCAGTAGGCGCTAACACTATGGCCACGCGGGACGCGTCGAAAGCGGCGTGTGCCCCCGTACCTTCAGTTGATCCTTTCCACGCGGCGCACGTGCACGCATGACACGCCATCGGGAGGAGTGATCACTCGACATACACAAAAGGATTGATCAAGACCAATCCACAATCCTCGAAGTCCTTGATGTTTCGCGTCGCAATGGCGAAGCCATTAGCCTTGGCGATGGCAGCGATCTGCGCGTCGAAACTGCTCATGGGTCGTCCTTGTTCCCGCCGGTAACCCCTGATCTCGCCATAAACGCGGGCGGCGACTTCGTCGAAAGGAAGGATTCGCGACTCAAAGGCATTGACCAGGAACTGTTCGAACCGGTCCGCTAGCAACCTTCGGCGTTGCCCGTCCGCCATCACACGCAAGCCGAAACTGATTTCGGCGACCGATAGGGTGGTCAAAAAGATCTTTGAACCATCCTGAGCATTCAACCAGGCCCGCACCGCGGCCGCCGGAAGCGAGGTCATGAACTCGGAAACGACGTTGGTGTCGAGCACGATCACCGTGGAAATTCCAGTGGCTCCGTCACTTCACGCTCTGGGAGATCCAGTTCCGTGCCGCCGTAAGCCGGACTGAACATGCGCACCGCCAAGTCTCCGAGCCGCTCGGGCGCCGCCACCGCCTGTTTCAGGATTCGGCGCGCCTCTTCTTCCATCGACACCCCATGCCTCGCCGCCCGCACGCGCAGTTGTACCAAGGTCTCATCATCGATTTTTCTTACACTTAGACTCGCCACGTTTTGACTCCCAGGATAGTCCGCAAGAGACCAGATGATAGCATCTGCTGGCATCGACTGCATACGCCAGCAACAATCCTGTGCGCCAGGACCGGCCCACGCTAGCCGAGAGGATGCTCTTTCGACGCGGCTTTCTCGAATCGGCATCGGACTGCCGCCACCAGCTCGGTTCGACGGCGACAGAACCGATTCGCCAGCGGCCGCGCGGAAAAGAATGCGACAATGCCGCCTTCGGCGGTCTGCGTTACCGCCATCGCAGCGCGCCGCTCCGCGGGACGGCGTACCGTAAGTCGTGAGGGCTTCCGCCTCACGACGGTTATCCAAATCGGGAGTCATCGATGCGCCCCGATGCGCACGTATTGCGTCGGCTTTTTTTCCTGGCGATCCGTCGTCTGCTTGCCCTCTTCTGGGTCGCCGCCCTTGCCGGGCCATGCGTCGGGCTGCTGCACGCCGCCGAACTGATCGTCGTGCCCGCCGCTTCGCCACCGCGCGCGGCTGATGACCCCCTGCACGCGCAGCTCGCCGCCTGGAAGGGGCGACCGGTGATCATCAACTTCTGGGCATCATGGTGCGAACCCTGCCGCGAAGAGATGCCCTCGCTGCAGCGCCTCGCCCGCCGGCAACCGCTACAGGGCCTGGCGGTGGCCACCGTCGCAGTTGCCGACCAGCGCACCACGCTCGACCGCTTCCTCGCCGAGAACGCCGTGCAACTGCCGGTCGTCGAGGATCGCGAACAGACCATCAGCCGCTCCTGGGGCGCCCGTGTACTCCCCACGACCGTGATCCTTGATCGCCGCCACCGCATTCGACTGCGCGCTCAGGGCACGATCGACTGGGATTCCCCAGCGGTAGAGAAACAACTTCAAGCCCTTTTCAACCCAGGCAGGAGAAAAACCATGGATCGTCGTCACTTCATCAAGACTGCCGCGCTGTTGGGCGCAGGAACTTTCACCGGGGCGGGTGCCGCGGTGGCGGCCGCGGACGGCCGCTTCAATCCCTCGCCGGACAACGGCTGGCGCGTGTTCGAAGTCAGTACGCGTGCCGAAGTATTGAACACCGGCAGCCCGACGCGTGTCTGGCTGCCGCTGCCTTCGCTGGATGACCCAGGCTGGATCAGGAACATGGGTAACGTCTGGCAGGGCAATGCCGCCACCGCCGAGGTGCAACGCGATGCCACCTACGGCGCCTTGATGCTCGCCGCCACCTGGGAGGCGACTGAGGCCACGCCGGTCATCGAAGTGACCAGTCGTTTCGCAACCCGCGACCGGTCGATCGACCTTTCCCGGCCAGGCAAGGTCGCACCTCTGGACAAGGCCACGGCGAAGCGCTACACGCGCGCCACGCAACTACTGCCGACCGATGGAATCGTCAGGAAGACGTCGGCGGAAATCACCCGGGGTGCCGGCAGCGATGTCGAAATGGCCAAAGCGATCTACGAATGGATTGTGGACAACACCGCGCGCAACCCCAGGACGCGCGGCTGCGGTACCGGCGACATTCGCGCGATGCTCGAAACCGGCGACCTCACCGGCAAGTGCGCCGACCTCAATGCCCTGTATGTCGGGCTCGCACGCGCCGCCGGCCTGCCGGCACGCGACGTCTACGGCATTCGTGTAGCCGACTCCCGGTTCGGCTACAAGAGCCTCGGCAAGAGCGGGGAGATTACCAGGGCGCAGCACTGTCGCGCCGAGGTCTGGCTGGCCGGTTTCGGCTGGGTCCCGGTCGATCCGGCCGATGTGCGCAAGGTGGTGCTTGAAGAAAAACCCGGTCTCGTCCTCGCGGACGATGTCGTCGTGGCAGCCCGGAACAAGCTGTTTGGTGCCTGGGAGATGAACTGGCTGGCGTTCAATGACGCCCACGACCTCGCGCTTCCAGGGTCGAACGGCCCGAGAATCGCTTTCCTGATGTATCCGCAGGGAGAAAATGCGGCCGGGCGCTTCGACAGCCTGGATCCGGACAATTTCCGCTACAGGATCACTTCGCGCGAGATTGCGACTTGAGCGATCGCCGCCGTCAGGGAAACCCCATCGTCAAGTGCGCCAGGATCTTCTCCAGGGTCGGGACGAAGACCAAAGTCTTCGACCGCTGCACCACCGTCTTGCCGCCAAATTGGTGCTGTCGGCACGGCTAGTCGTCATCGTCGCTACCGTCCCGGCGCGGCACGGTTTGCGGGTCGCAGGTGATCGGACGGTAGATCTCTACCCGGTCGCCCGGCCGGAGAGGCGCATCGAGCTTCACCAACCGGCCGAAGACCCCCACCTTCTGGGTTTCCAGATCGATGGTCGGGAAGGACTTGAGAATACCGGAGTGATTGATCGCGTCGCACACGCTGAACGCATCCGGAACTTCGATGGTGAGCCACACTTGCTGGCCGGCTTCCGAGTAAGCCACTCCGATCTGCATGATTTTCTCCTAAGCCGGCGAAGCCGGAACCAAACAGGATGAGGGTTCTGTCATAGCCAAAACGGGATGAGCGGAGGCGACCATGACACAGATGCTGACCGATCGCTATCACGAGCGGCTTGCCGGAACGCTCTCCTGCTACGACCGGATCGTGATTACAGGGACGTTGCCCGGTGCGTGCTACGCGGCGGGAATGACGAGTTTTCT
>JAKOZI010000204.1 GCA_029780075.1 Pseudomonadota bacterium | reverse complement strand
CTGCCCCACCTGGACCGGATGAACCCCGTGTTCCTGGCCAATCTCATTGATCGTCTTCACCCCTCGCAAGGCCTCCAGGCCTACCTTCGCCTTGAACTCCGGGGTGTGTACCTTCCGCGTCTTCACTTCGCTCATCGCTTCTCGTTCCCTATGACAGCGCCTAGCTTAAACCACTGTCTCAAATCCTGGGACCACTATAGGTGGCACCGCCAAAGCCGGCACCGATGACCACCACGCGCCCAAGCTTCTTGCCCGGTTTGCCGGTGGCGGCAGCGAAACTGCTGCCGGGGATGGCCGCCAGGACCGTGGACGCGCCGAATGCGTGCAGCAGGCGACGACGGTCAGGATTGAAGCAGGACATTGGAAGTCTCCTTATTTCTGTTTGGCAAAGTAGTCGGCGAGCACGGCGATTTCTTCGTCGCTATAGCCCTTGGCCAGTTGGTGCATGATGGTCGCCGGGCGGGCTCCGGTCTTGAAGGCCTGCATGGTTTCCTCAAGATAAGCGCGGTCACGCCCGGCAAGCGCCGGGATGGCGCCGCTGGCCTTGCCGTCGGTACCGTGGCAGTTGGCACAGTTGGCGGCGAAATACGCGACGGGCCGGTTCGGGGCGGCGGTTTTCGGCTCGGCCACCGCGTTCAGCGCGATGAGGGGGGCGGCGAGGGCTAGGACAAGTTTCTGCATGACGACTCCTGGAGGGGGAACAGCGGTTGGGCTGGGGAATTCATTGCGCGTTGGTGTCCTTGGCTTGTGAGTTGCCGAGGTTGTCACGCCAGGCAAGGGTTACCGTATCGCCACGCTTGACGCCGGCAATTCGCCAGCCAAACAGGGGATCAGTGGCAATGCCGGAACCGGTGCGCAGGGTGGTGACCTCTTCGCCATTGATGCGCAGCGAAATCTCGGTGATGAAATGCGCCGGGGCGACCTCGCCGGCGGCATTTTTCCTGAAACCGCTTTCCATGGGGTGAGTGAGCAGCGCCTTGATCAGCGCACCCTGCTCGTCGACGCTGGCCCGCAGGCGGATGACGTAGTTGATCATTGATCCCTGCCTCAGCCCGCCAGGCAGCCGCCGACGATTACCTTGACCGGGCGCGAGGCGCTATGGAGGCGGCCGTCGGCCTGGGCGATGACCCGGATGCGGGAACTCTCGGCGAGCTTCACCTTGACTTCGAACCAGGGTTCACTGCGTTCGCCGAGGCTGATGTCGGCCAACAGGGGGTAAGGGTTGCGCTCGCCAATCAGCAGGATGCGCTGCACCCGGGCGAGGCGTACATGCACTTCGACGGGTACCTGAGCGCCGTTTTCTGCGACGTCCGGCGCCACGATGACGATCGATCCGGTTTCCGTCGGTGGCTCCAGTCCAAGGGCGGCATATACCGACTCCGGGTTGCGGGCGTTGAAGGCGTTGGCGTTGCGCTCGGCGCCCCAGGTCACGCCGGGATTACCCAGAAAGCGGGCGAGCAGGGCGGCGCCGGCATACGCCAAGAATTCGCGCCGTTCAATCATCGCCATTCCTCACAGACTGCCACTGGCGCCGGCCTGGATGATTTCTTCCAGGTTCCGGCGCAGTCGGGCGGCGGCCTGGTACAGGCTGTCCGGAATTCTCTCCCGGCTCTGCGCGGCATCGCTCCAACGCACGTCCCAGTCGAGCATGGTCAGCCAGACCTTGTGCTGGGAGTCTTCGACGACGGCGATACGGCAAGGCATCAAGGTCACGAACTCCAGGCTGTAATCGAGGAGTTCACGAGCGAGCAAGGCGTCGCAGAAGTGGTAAATCTCAACCTTCGGTGACGGCTTGCCGGTGATCGCCGCGACTTCCTTGTACAGCGGGTGGGATCCGACGAACTTCAGGTTGATCTTGTTGGCCCGTTGCTTCATCGAGGCGATGACGTCTTCCCAGGCCAGGCCGGGTTGAGCCTGAACCTTGTAAGTCATCAGGTTGATCCACTCGCGAACCGATAACGGCGATGCGGCCAGCGCGTCCTGAATGCACTTTCTCCTGGCCTCCGGGGTGATCGGATCCAGCATGGTGTTGGGCGGGATCGGCTGGACGGTAGCTGGTTCCTGTGCGTTGCGGTCG
>JAKOZI010000170.1 GCA_029780075.1 Pseudomonadota bacterium | reverse complement strand
GCGACGTGGCAGATCGGGCGTCCGGCGTCGACGCGCTGGCACAGCCGACGGCGGCCTTCAGGGGTCAGCGGGGCGTTACGGTGGGACATCGAGGGCCTTTCTTGTCGGCGTGTTTGCTTGGTCGCTTCACACCGAACCCAAGAAGGGCCCTCGTCATCTATCCGGCACGCCGAGCGTCACCAACCTCCCTGGGCAGAACATCTAGAGGGCGCCGAGCTGTTGGGCTGCTCGACCTTGAAGGAGGCTACTGAGATGTCGCATCCCCGTTCGCGGGCGCACGCGTTCCAGCACGGAGACGACGAGCGCACCGCTCAGACGGAGCCCACCGCGGCGGTGGTTTGCCCGGCATGCGGCCACATGCTGAGCATGTTCACGGAACCCGCCGTGACTCTCCCCGAACGCATTGCGTCGCAGATGGCAGCCTTCTTCGGCTCGTGGCGGTTCTTGGTTCTTCTCGTCGTGTCAGCCACGACGTGGGTCACAGTCAACGTTGCTTGGCAGCCGTTCGAGCCCCATCCTGCGATGATGCTGACCTATCTGGGTCTGGGACTGACGCTGCTGGCTTCGGTCCAGCTTCCGCTCATCCTGCTCAGCCAGCGCCAGGACATGCGACGAGATCGCGAGCGCGACCGCGAAGCTTTGCGGGTGGCTTCGAACACAGAGGCGGACCTGCATGCCATCCGCCACTCGGTGTCGAACGACCCGTTCATGCCACCCGACCGTCACTAGGCTGTTCGGAGCAACCGCCTGCCGTCTGCATACAGCAGCAAGGCCCGCGTTCGGTCGACTGACTTCTTTGCTCTACCGGTGCCAGACGCGGCGGTCCCGGCGATGTGAGCGGCGTCGAATCGCCAACCGGGACTCAATCGAACTTCCGCGACCTGCGGGTCCTCCGGGGCGCACCTGACTTGCAGCCGGTGGCGGCGTCGCGACCACATGCGCGTACTCGTCCGACGTAGCAATGCGCAGCATGTACGCGCAAGAGGTAGACACCGTTGCGGAACTTGCCGTGATGACCTCGAGAACTGACGTCACCAGTTCTCGAGCTGCTCCGCTACCGCGGTGAGCGGGAAGCACGTAGAGGTTCACGAGGTCGAAGTGCGACCCTTCGCGCGCGAAACCTATGACAGCTACGACCTCGGAACTCCTAATGAGCTCGAACTGGCGAGAGATGCAGTTCAGGACGACTGAGGTTGACGAGCTCGTGTTGCGAGGCTCCTCGGCGAGATCCATGTCGCTCCTTCCATGCTTCGTTCTTCCCTCGTGCCCGACCCCGCGATGGCCCCGACCTATCGCCTAGGCATCGGCGGGGGCGACCTGTAAGGCCGCAATCCCCTGAAACTCCATCCACAGCGACTGACGGGCGCGGACGATGCGAGCCAGCACGTGCTGGCAAAAGCGGCACCGCAGAACAGTCCCAGGACCTTGGGTGTACGCCACTCCCTCAGCCATCGCGCTCGTCGCCCCGCAGCCGGCGCATGTGACCTGCGCCGCCGTCATCTCAGGCGTAAAGACCGCACTGAGGTCACCTGCGAGGGCGTTGCCGTCCCGCGTTCTGTCGAGGTCTTGAGAATCCATGGTCATCCTCCTGATGGTCCAAAGCGCTCGGTACGAATGCTCGATGCTGCATGCCCAGCGTCCAGGAGTAGCTGCGTAGCGCTCTCGACGAAGCCGTTCGGGCCGCAGATGAAGGTGCGTGCGGGGGCGCCGTTGCTGCCCGCAATCGCTGCAATGTCGTTTGAGGTCAGCCGACCGGGCCGACGGATGTCGCTGGCGATTCCAGCGCGGGTGAAGGCGTAGACGACCTGCAGATTCGGATCAGCCTCGGCTGCGCGGTAGAGCTCATGCGCGTAGAACAGGTGGTCGGGAGTCCGTGCCGAGTATGTGAGGTGGAAGGGGGTCATTGCTCCGGCTTGCTCCCGGGCACGAATCATGGCCATCAGGGGGACGATCCCCGACCCTCCGCCGATGAGGCTGATCGGGCCGTCGTCGACAGCCCTCCACCGAAACCACCCGCCGACGGGCCCTCGCAGCTCGAACTCGTCGCCGACCGCGGCGGTCTCCACCAAGTAGGGCGACACCTCACCTCCGGAGACCTTCTGCACAGTGATCTCTAACTCGTCTGCGGTGGCAGCTGAGGCGATCGAGTAGCTGCGCTGGGCCGTGTAGCCGTCAGGCGCTGTCAGGCGCACGTCGACGTGCTGGCCGGCATCATGGCCGTCCCAGCCCGGCACGTCGAGCACCAAGGTTCTGGCCGAGCGGGTCTCCATCCTCGTCTCGAGGATGCGAGCGCGCAGCCATCGAGAAGGGGTGCGTCGCGGCGCGGCTGGGGTCTGGGAAGTTGCCTCACGGGTTCCCTGCACGGGCTCTGGCACTCCTCGTCAGTCGCCGATGTAGCGCTGTTCGAGCCACGGGTCGCCGTACTCGTGATACCCGAGCGTCTCCCAGAACCCCGGCTCGTCGTCGTTGCGCAGCTCGATGGCGTTGACCCACTTGGCTGACTTCCACAGGTACAGGTGGGGTACGAGCAGCCTGGCCGGACCGCCGTGCTCGGCGGGCAGGTCGTCACCGTCGTACTCGAACGCGATCCACGCCTTGCCGTCGAGCAGGTCCTCGAGGGGAAGGTTGGTGGAATAGTCGCCGTAGCTACGGATGAGGGCGTATTCGGCTTCGCTCTCCGAGTCCTCGAGAATCGTGTCGATGGAGACACCTCGCCACACGGTGTCGTGCTTGCTCCATCGGGTGACGCAGTGGAGGTCGACAGTGACCTCTTCGCTGGGCAGTGCCATCAACTGCGCCCAGGTCAATGACGTCGTCGAACCGTCGACGTCGCGGACGTCGAGTCGCCAGTCGTCGGTGTCGATGTGGGGCGTCGGGCCGGCCGACAGCACCGGGAAGTCGTCCGTCAGGTACTGCCCCGGCGGCACGGCGCGCCCGGGACGGTCCTCGCGGCCGCCGAATCCTCTACTGATCACGCTCACGCCAGGCTTCCCTTCACCGGGTGCTACTCGATTGTCGGTGGACTGTATTGCCAATCTGCCGTTGGTGGCGTCCACTCTGGAGCCTCTTACGTCACTCAGCGACCAGGCCTAGGTGAGTTCCTCGACTAGGTTCTTGAAAACGTCAAGCACTCATCGCGGCAGATCCGAACGTTTCCCTACGCGTCCCATGGCAGTTGCTCGGTCAGGTCCTCAACAGCTTGTAGGCGAAGGGAAGCGTGTAGCCCACGCCGGGGAGACCGAACGCTTGGTGCGAGCGCTCACCAGCACATAGACAGGAGCGGGACGCACCGTGGTGCACCGTCAACTACTTCGGCCTCATTCACGATCGTCCACATCGGCTCTTCAGGGCCCACCCACGTCTCGTCCTTCTCCGGATGACCGGCGAGGCCGCGGAACGCGCCAGAAAGCGGGTCGACTACGAACCACACGTCAGTCAGGCCACCCATTGTCAGAGCGCGTCCGCTAAGACCCGGCGTGGCGAAGGAGGAGTCCGCGACCTTCACGCCGTCAAGTGAAGTCACAGCACGAACGACTTCCGTCTTGAACGACTCAGGTGCGACGGGGTCGAGGACGATCCAGAAGGCCACCGTCCAGAGACCGCGGAGGTCATCGCTTTCCCCATGAGCCAGCGCGTAGTCACTGAGTTGAACGAGCAGCCCTTCAGGGTCCTGTGCATGATTGACGTACAGGTCGGGACCCCACTCATTAAAGGAGCGGGTCTCGCGATCGCCGGGCTCACCAGAGCGCTCGATCCACTCCGAGGACCCGTCGCCTGGAACCCAGTACTCCAGCATCCATCCGTCGACCTCACCGGCTTCGCCGTACCCCCAGGTTCGCTCGACCCTTCGGATATGGAGGTACTGGTCCGCACCGACCTCCGGGTGCTCTGACAGGTGGGCGGTCGTCAGGGCGGCCGCGGCCGCAGGAGTCGAGGTTCCGCTCCACGGTGACACGACGCCGCCGAGGACGAGAGTGGCCGCCGCTACCAGCCCGACGGCGATCACACGACGCCGACGACGGCGGCGACCTTCCATCGCTCGGTTGAGCAGGGCGCGCCGGGCACGAGTCACGGTGAGGTGGTCGGGGGCACGGGTGTCGGGGCGCTGCTCGCGCACAAGTGTGAGTTCGTCGATCATCGGGACTCCTCCAGGTTCATGTCGAGTGCGCCGCGAAGCACGTTGCGGGCGCGATGGATGCGTGACCGCACGGTTCCGACGGGGACACCCACTGCGTCGGCAACCTCCGTGTAAGAGAGCCCCTCCCATGCGTAGAGGAGGAGCGTTTCGCGGTCGACGGCCGTGAGCGTGACCAGTGCGTCGCGCACGACGTGCCACTCTCGCGACGCGTCGACGCCGTTGATCACGGCATCGTGATCGTTGGACGCGTCGACTTGCCGACTGGCCCAGGTTCCGCTGACTCGCAAGTCGGTGGCCGTCGTCCGGAAGTGCCGATGGGTCAGGTTCCTTGCGATCCCGTAGAGCCATGGCAGGGCAGAACCAGACTCGGAGGCGAACGAGCCTCGCTGAGCGAAGGCAGCGGTGAACACCTCGGAGAGAACGGGACTGCTGCACGGATAGGTGACATCTGATCTGTGGTGCCGAGGGGTGCCGCTGGAAGGATGTTGCTGTGCCGAAGCCATACCCCAAGGAGTTCCGCGACGACGTCGTCCGCGTCGCGAGGAACCGTGAGCCGGGCGTCCATCTCAAGCAGATCGCTGCCGACTTCGGCATCAGCGAGTCGTGCCTGACGGGCTGGATGAAGAAGGCTGACATCGAGGATGGCGCGAAGCCGGGTCTCACGAGCGAGCAGAACGCCGAGAACCGTGAGCTGCGCAAGCGGCTGCGGCTCCTGGAGCAGGAGAACGAGGTCCTCCGCCGAGCAGCCGCGTACCTGTCACAGGCGAACCTTCCGGGAAAATGATCTACCCGCTCGTCCGCGAGCTGGCCGGCGACGGGGTCCCCGTCACGGTGACGTGCCGGGTGCTCAAGATTGCTCGCCAGCCCTACTACCGCTGGCTCACCCAACCGGTCACCGACGCCGAACTCGAGCAGGCCTACCGAGCCAACGCGCTGTTCGACGCCCACCAGGACGACCCGGAGTTCGGCTACCGCTTCCTGGTCGACGAGGCCCGTGACGCCGGTGAGCCGATGGCCGAGCGGACCGCGTGGCGGATCTGCTCGGACATGGGCTGGTGGAGCGCGTTCGGCAAGCCCAAGAAGGGCAAGGCGAAGAAGCCCGGCCCTCCGATCCACGACGACCTGTGCGCCGTGGTCGACAAGAACGGCGTGATCCGGCACGTGTTCAAGGCCGATGCCCCGAACGAGTTGTGGATCGGCGACATCACGGAGCATCGGACGACCGAAGGCAAGGTCTACATGTGCGCGTTCAAGGACGTCTACTCCAACCGGGTCGTGGGCTACTCCATCGACTCCAGGATGAAGTCACGGCTCGCGGTCGCGGCGCTGAACAACGCCGTCGCCAGGCGCGGCGATGTGGCCGGCTGCGTGGTTCACACGGACAGAGGATCGCAATTTCGAAGCAGGAAATTCGTCCACGCCCTCAACCGTCATGCCATGGTCGGATCCATGGGCCGTGTCGGGGCCGCGGGCGACAACGCGGCCATGGAGAGCTTCTTCGCACTGCTCCAAAAGAACGTCCTCGACCGCCGGACCTGGGCCACCCGTGAGGAGCTCCGGATCGCGATCGTGACCTGGATCGAGCGGACCTACCACCGACGCCGCCGACAGGCCGCTCTCGGGCGATTGACCCCCATCGAGTACGAAGCCATCATGACCACGCAAGCCACTCAGGCTGCGTGACCCAACCTGTCACCCGTTCGTGCAGCAGTCCCAACGTCGTCGGCGACCTGGTGCCCTGCGCGCCGCGACACGTAGGCGTGGATGGCGTCATGGTGGCGATCGATGATCTCCGCGAAGAGATGTGGATGCCGCCGAGATCGAGCCAGCACCTCGGCATCCGTAAGCATGGTCACACTCCCTTATGCCGCTCGACAGCACTCCGGTTCACGAACAGCCCCCTTGCACGCCCTACGACGGTGTCCGGACATCGGCAGATCCGGGTCGTAGGAGCGACAACAAACCACGAGGTGCAAGACCTGAGATTCGACCCCGCGGGTCGCCCGACGTCGCTTCGCTGTCGCCCAGTGGGGCGCGGGTGATCCGCGGATAGAGAAATGTGAGATGCCGCGACCTCCCGAGAGGTCGCGGCATCGTCCGGCATGCCGAGTTGTTACGCGGAGGCCGCCGGGGCG
>JAKOZI010000167.1 GCA_029780075.1 Pseudomonadota bacterium | reverse complement strand
CGCTGCAGCCCCCATTCGAAGGGCTGTGCCGTGGCCTCGGAATGCGGGCACACGGAGTGTTCGGGGCCGCGCCCGGCAACCGCCCGCGGCAGATATTCCTTGATCGCCACCGGGCAGTCGAGGTGGCTGTCACGGGCCAGATAGGTGACGCCAAAGCCACCCCAGCCCAGCACCCGCTCGATACGATACTCGTTGAGCGTGTAGCCCGCCGGCAGCGCCAGCAGGTCGCCCGCCGGCGGCGGTGAAACGCTCGGCGAGCCGCCCGGCAGTTCGTCCGGCAATGGCGATTCGCGCATCACTTGCTCAGGGCCGGTCAATGCAGCGTCCCCGCGAGCTGACTGTGGTTCTGTTCACGCTCCCCCTCCACCCATGTTCCCGGCCGCGCCCTCGTGGCAGCGGGCCCGGCGCTCTTCCCCAGATCAGCCATCGATCATCTGCATCGCCTTTTCGAGGCTTCGACGCATGCGGTTGAAGGAACTGGCCAGCACCGCCACCTCGTCACTGCCGGCCTCGACAAACTCGGGCTGGTCGAAGTCGCCGGTACTGATCTTGTCGGCGGCGGCGGACATCCGTGACACCGGCTGGATGATCAGCCAGGAGAGTAGCAGGTTGAGGACCACGAAGACCATCACGAACACCGCCGCCAGCGAGATCATGAATGTCCGGAAAGCCTGCGCGGCGTTCTCCAGCGGGACCGACATCGGCACCGAAACCACCTGCGCGCCGACCACCTCGTTGAGTTTCCAGCCGAAGCCGTTGGCCGAACCGTAGATCCTGAGCATCGACGGCGGTGCGGCATCGGGCGTGCTGTGACACTGCAGGCAGGCCGGCGACTCGATGCGGATCGGGTGCGCGATGTACAGCAGAGGACCGATGGGGGTGTCGCGCTGGCCGCTGACCTCCTGATCGGTGGCGTGGTTGCGGAAGTTGTGAATCAGGTCCGCCTCCCAGTCAGCCGGCCGGTCGCGCAGGTTGGTGGGATTGAGGGTGGCTTCCTTGTACGCGTAGTTGGGGTATTTCTTGCGCAGCTCGTTGAGCGTCTCGGTAGCCGCAAAGGCCGGCACCGTCTGCGGCAGGAACTGTCGGTCCATCTGGCCGATCAGATGCGGCCGTACCCGCTCGACGGTATAGCTGCGAATTGCCAGCGCAGCCTCCAGAACCAGCCGCGCTTCGCCGAGAACCTGCGCACGCGCGTGCCGGTCGAGCAGGCTGCGCGAGACATAACCGGTGACGGCGAAACCCGCCAGAAAGACTACCAGCAGCACCAGGTTGAACTTCAGTCGCAGCCCCATCGAGATACCTCCTCCAGTGGCCGGCAGCGCACCGGCAGCGTTTACGGGTTGATCCTTGCCTTGCCTCGCCGACACTTCTGGCACGCGACCTTGCGAGTATCCCGGACCTTGCTCCCGGCAGTCAATCCGGCAACGCCACCGGCCAGGCCGCGCGGCCCACCGGGCGGCTTAAGACAGCGCCTCGCCAGGGAATTCGCACCATCGGCACGGCAAGCTTTCCGCCCGCCAGGGCACGCTTTGCTTACAATCCGACCTGACACTCAACCGCCGCCTGATTGACGCCTTCGTCCATCCCCGCAGCGTCGGCCAGGTAGCGAGCACACGTAAAGGGACGGGCATGACTCGAAAATCGAAGGCGCGATTCTGCTGGGAAGACCCCTTGCTGCTCGACGCGCAGTTGCGCGAGGACGAGCGCCTGCTGCGCGACGCGGCGCGCGACTATTGCCAGGGCCGGCTGTTGCCGCGCGTCCTGGAGTCGTTCCGGCATGAACGCACCGATCCGGCGATCTACCTCGAAATGGGCGAGATGGGCCTGCTCGGCGTGACCATCCCCACCGAATACGGGGGCGCGGGACTCAACTACGTGAGCTACGGCCTGGTCGCGCGCGAAGTCGAACGCGTCGACTCCGGTTATCGCTCGATGATGAGCGTGCAGTCGTCTCTGGTGATGCTGCCGATCTACCAGTTCGGCAGCGAGGCGCAAAAGCGCCGCTATCTGCCGCGACTGGCAACCGGCGAAGCCATCGGCTGTTTCGGTCTGACCGAACCCAATCACGGTTCCGATCCTGGCAGCATGGAAAGCCGCGCGCGTGCGGTTGACGGCGGCTATCTGCTCTCCGGCAGCAAGATGTGGATCACCAACTCACCGATCGCCGAGGTGTTCGTCGTCTGGGCCAAGGACGACGCTGGTTCGATTCGCGGCTTCGTGCTCGAACGGGGGATGCCGGGACTGTCGACGCCGGTCATCGAGGGCAAGGTTGGGCTGCGCACGTCGATCACCGGCGAGATCGTGATGGACGGGGTTTTCGTGCCGGAGGCCAACGTCTTCCCGGAAGTCCGCGGCCTCAAGGGACCCTTCACCTGCCTCGATTCGGCGCGCTACGGCATCGCCTGGGGAGCACTCGGCGCCGCGGAATTCTGCTGGCACACGGCGCGGCAGTACACGCTCGATCGCCGGCAGTTCGGTCGTCCACTGGGGGCCAACCAATTGGTCCAGAAAAAGCTCGCCGACATGCAGACCGAAATCACCCTCGGCCTGCAGGGTTGCCTGCGCCTGGGGCGGATGAAGGACGAGGGTAGCGCCACACCGGAGATCACCTCGATGATGAAACGCAATTCGTGCGGCAAGGCCCTCGACATCGCCCGCACCGCCCGCGACATGCTCGGCGGCAACGGCATCTCGGACGAATATGGCGTCATCCGCCATCTGGTCAACCTCGAGGTGGTCAACACCTACGAAGGAACACACGACGTGCATGCGCTGATCCTCGGCCGGGCGCAGACCGGCATCGCGGCGTTCTGAGACCGGCGCGCGGCGGCCCTACTTCTTGTCCGCTGGCGGGGGAGTCGGCGCCTCCTCCTGCTTCGGCGCATCGCCGAGCACGGTTTTCAGGGGACAGAGGGAAAACGCCGGGCATTTCCTGCAGCCGGCGACAATGGCGATCGGGCACAAGGTCATGGCATGTCTCCTTCGGTTGAGAGTGGGAAGCTAGCATACACCATCGACCGCACCGCCGGGCGCTACAGCATGTGCTCAAGAAAGGCCTGCGTACGCGGATGCGCGGGGCTGGAAAACATTTCGGCGGGCGCGCGCGCTTCGACAATTTCGCCGGCGTCCATGAACACCACGCTGCTGGAGACCTCGCGGGCAAAAGCCATTTCGTGAGTGACCACGAGCATGGTCATGTGCTCGTCGGCCAGCTGGCGCATGCTGCGCAACACTTCGCCGGTCAACTCGGGGTCGAGCGCCGAGGTCGGCTCGTCGAAGAGCATGATGTCTGGTTCCATGGCCAGCGCGCGGGCAATCGCCACGCGCTGCTTCTGCCCGCCCGAAAGGCGCGCCGGATAACTGTCGCACTTGTCGAACAGGCCCACCTTGCGCAGTAGTTCTTCGGCCTTGGGGACGACCGTGTCGCGCGCCATGCCCTTGACCGTCAGCGGCGCTTCGATGATGTTCTGTAACACCGTGAGATGCGGAAACAGGTTGAAATGCTGGAACACCATGCCCATCCGGCGGCAAATGCGACGTAGTTCGGCATCCGGCGCGTAGCGGCAGACGCCGGCGGCGTCGCTGCTCACCAGGGTTTCGCCGGCGATCAGCACTTCGCCGGCGTCGACGGTTTCGAGGTGGTTGAGGCAGCGCAGGAAGGTGCTTTTCCCGGAACCTGACGGACCGATCACGGCGACCACGTCGCCCTTGGCAATCTCCAGAGAGACGCCCTTCAACACCTCGACAAGGCCAAAACGCTTGCGAATTGCGCGGGCCACGATCATCGGGGCGACGTTCGCCAGCTCATTCGTCGTAGACGGCATGTCGCTTCTCCAGGTAATGGAAGCCCCAGGTGAGCACCAGTGTCATCAGCAGATAAAAGGCCGCGGCGACGACGAATGGCATGGTCGTGAAATCGCGCTGCACGATTCCCCGCGCGGCGCGCAGCAGGTCGTTCATCGCCAGGACGTAGATCAGCGAGGTGTCCTTGACCAGGGTGA
>JAKOZI010000159.1 GCA_029780075.1 Pseudomonadota bacterium | reverse complement strand
GCCAGCCCCGATGCGCTGATCTGGTCGAAGCGCACATTGATCCACAAACTCTTGGGGTCGATCACTTCCACCACGGCCTGGCCCGCGACGATGGTCGTGCCGGGATCGGCATCGCGCACGGCGACTACACCGTCGACCGGCGCGATCAGGCGCAGATTGCTCCGCTGCGCGACGAGTCCTTCGCGGTCGGAGCGTGCCCGGGCAATATCTTCCCGAGCGGCGGATAGGGCGGCATCGGCGATCTGCAGTTCCTGCCGCTTGGTGGTGACGATTTCCTCGCTGGTCGAGCGCACCGCAAACAATTGCTCATAGCGGCGCGCCTGGGTTTGCGCGTAGGCTTGCCGGGCTTCTGCCTCGCGCAAAGCCGCTTCCGCCCGCTTGAATACAGACTCCTGTGAGCGCACCCGATCATCAAGGTCGACCGGCTCCATCTCGCCGAGCACCTGTCCGGCCTTGACCTGGTCGCCTACATGCACCTCCAGGCGTTTGACGCGCCCGGCAAACGTCGGCCCGATCTTGTAGGTGTAGCGCGCCTCCACCGTGCCGATGCCGAACAGCGCCGGTGTGATAGCCCGTGATTCCACGCTTGCCACCGTCACAGCGACCGGGGCGAGCGGCCCTGATCGCAGACCGACATAAATAAAAAGCACCAGCAAAGGAATGATGACGGCAAGCAGCGCCAGGGTGCGGCCTTGCAAGGGTAACTTTTTCATTGCGCACTCCTTATGCCACGCCGATAAATTGCAAAGACGCGCGGCGCATCGCGGTGCATACGTCCCACATCACCCGCCAACAGCGATTGCATGACCAAGCCCTGGATCGTGCCAATGAACAGCGTTGCCGCCGCCTCGTTGTCAAGCGAGGGAGACAACTCGCCGCTGGCCTTGCCTTTCTCGATGAGACGATGCAAACGTTCGCCGTAGCGCTGAATCAAGGTTTGCACCATGCGCTTGGCCGGTGTCGATTCGGCACGCTGAAGCTCACCAAACATCATTCTTGGCACGCCTGGGTGCTCAGCTACGAATTCGATATGACTCATGAACATCGCCTCCATGGCTGCCAAGGACGACTCGATTCCTTGTGCGGATCGATCGATTCTGGCTAATAGGCGCTCTGCTACCCACTCCATGACCGCCTGCCAAATGGCTTCCTTGTTCGGGAAGTGCCGAAACA
>JAKOZI010000120.1 GCA_029780075.1 Pseudomonadota bacterium | reverse complement strand
CGGGGTCATCGAGACCTCATTCTGCGAACCGATCGGACACCTGCAGGTCGCCGGCGACTACGTCGAATCCTGGCAGCCGCAGGCGATGAGTGCGGTCGCGCTGGAGAAGGCGCGCGCCATCGCCGCCGCCGTCACCGGCAGCCTCGGTGGGCGCGGCATCTTCGGCGTCGAACTGTTCGTCAAGGGCGATCAGGTGTGGTTTTCGGAGGTCAGCCCGCGCCCGCACGACACCGGGCTGGTGACGCTGTGCTCGCAACACTTCTCCGAGTTCGAGCTGCACGCGCGCGCCATCCTCGGCCTGCCCGTCGATACCCGCCTGCGCGAGCCGGGCGCTTCGGCCGTGATCTACGGCGGCAGCGACGCCAAGGGTATCGCTTTCGAAGGCATCGCCGAAGCGCTCGCCGTGGCGCGCAGCGACCTGCGCCTGTTCGGCAAACCCGAGGCCTTCCGCAAACGCCGCATGGGCGTGGCAGTGGCCAACGGCGAAGATGTGGCCGTCGCGCGGGCGCGCGCAAAGCTCACGGCAAGCCGGGTCAGGCCGGTGGCCGGGTAGCTCCCCCCGGCCGCAAGGCATGCCTGCTGGCGAAGGCAACTCAGTCCGCGGGCTCGTCGCCTGACCGGCTCGCCGTCCGCTGCTGCTTGTCGCGCAGGCGCTGGTTCTTGTCGTCGCTGCTCAGGAAGAAATAGCGGCCGGCCAGAACACAGCCCTTCATCCCCGGGTCGCATACCAGGTCATTGATCTTGCTGCACTTGCCATCGAGTTCGTGCTGACAGCCCCAGGAGGCCATGCGCTTTCCTTGCCGATCGGGTACGTCGATGATAGCACGCTCGCCAACCCAACCCGCGATGTCGAACGTCGGCCACGAGCTCGTTGCGCGCAGGGTTGGCCGCGCCGGGAGCGGTTCAGAGCGGTATCCGCGAAGCGCCGACCGGCAAGGTCGCCACCCGCTGCATCTCTGCTGTGCACAGAATCCCGGGATCGGCAAGATAAGCTTTGACGAAATCGGTGGCGTCCGCCCCCCAGAACGGTTCGTCACCGACACGCAATGTCGGCACACCGAAAACGCCCGCGGCAATCGCCTGCTGCGTGCCGGCACGCAGCGCATCCTTGACCGGCTGGCGTGACCCGGCCTGCGGATCCACGTCCAACGAACGCGCGAGTTCGGCCAGCAGCGCGGGATCGGAAGGGTCGGCAGCGGTCGTCCACAGGGCATCGAAAATCCGGCGCACGGCGTGACCGGTGCTGCCTGCAGCTATCGCCAGCCGCAGGTAGGGAAGCGAGTTGAACGGGTGCGCGGCCGGAAAACGGAAGGGAATGCCGTGCGCACTGGCCCACCAGGTGCAGGAGCGATAGGTCCACGACCGTTTCGGCGCGATTTCCGCCGGACCTTTCTGCTCCCAGTGGTTCAGCAAACCGGCGAACAACACCGGCCGGTAGTTAATTTCGATGTCCTGCGGCAATTCCCGGAGACGCATCAGCCCGAGATACGCGTAGGGCGAGATGAAATCGAAATACCAGTCCGCTTGCGGCATATGTCATTGACTCCCAGGAAATTGAAAGCTCGCCCATGCCGCTCGTGGAGCGACGCCGTCGCGCATGCGACCGGAGACCAAGCCGCCACCGGCCACCACGACCAGACTGTACTGTACGCCCTGGGCACGGAGCGTTTCAACCGCAATCAGTCGATCGGCCCAAGGGACACTGACCCCGCCGTCACTCTCCAGCCGCTCTAGCGGCGGGAAACAGAGCGGATTTTCGGTGGCACTCTGCAAGATCACGAGTTGACGCTCAGCGGCTGCCTCAACACCGCCGGAATGAGCGACAATGATTAACCTGCATCAAGGTTGCAGGCCGGCAGTGTGCCGACAATGCCTGGAGATTGCCTGCTTGCCGGATGCGTCACTGGACAGGCCTGTGCCCGCCAGCCGGAGGTACGACTAGTCCGCATCCTCACCCGGAGAAGACGATTTGCGGCCTCCCGCATCTGGAGCCAGACCAGGCGCTTTCGCCACAGACCATCGACAACCATGAAAATCCTCTCGACCCTGATCTTGTGTCTCACCCTCCTCTTCTCGGGCTGTTCGCAACCCCCGACCTTCAAATCGACCGACGTTTCGGGTTCCGACTGGGGCAAGGATTTCGTGCTGACCGACCCGCAGGGTCAGGCGCGACGTCTGGCTGACTTCAAGGGGAAGGCCGTCGTCGTGTTTTTCGGCTACACCCAGTGTCCTGACGTCTGCCCGACGACGCTGCTGTCGATGCGTGAGGTGCTGAATCGTCTCGGTAACGACGCCGGCCGCGTGCAAGTGGTCTTCGTCACGCTCGATCCTGCGCGGGACACCCCGCAAGTGTTGGCCGGATACGTCACGGCCTTTCACCCGAGCTTCGTCGGTCTGCGCGGCGACGAAGCGACGATCGCGGCAGTGGCCAGGGATTTCAAGGTGTTCTACGCCAAACAGGCCGGCAGCACTGCCGGCACTTACAGCCTCGACCACTCCACAGGCAGCTATGCCTATGACCCCGAGGGTCGGCTGCGACTGCTGATCCAGTATGGCGAAACCCCCGACAACGTCGCCTCCGATCTCAGGCTGCTGCTGGCCGGCAAGTGATTTTTCAGGAATACGCCGATGAAACTCCTTCTGCTTCTGCTGGCCCTGCTTGCCTGCACCGCTGCCGCCGCTGCCGACGAACCGATCAATCTCGACATCGGCACGCCGCCGGTAGTGGTGGTCAAGCACAGCCTGGCACAGCGCTCCTCGCGACTGGTCCGCTTTTACGACGCCGGGATCATTGGCCTAGGCTACGACGGCATGGTCAAGATGCGTGACGACAGCCGGCTGACGCTGCCGCAAAGGCAGATTGCAGAGAAACTCATCGACAACGAGAACCCGGACCGCAATTCGCTGATCTACGCCCTCGCCGAGGCGCATGGCGGCAAGGCCTACGAACCGGCGGCGCGCGCGACACAGGTCAAGCGCTGGAAGGAGCAGTTCCATTCCGGCTGGTGGATCGAGGATGCACAGGGCAAATGGAGCGTAAAGCCTTGAGGGATTTTCCCGGAAGGGGTCCGCACGCCCGCGACATCTTGTCGCGGTGAGCAGCGCAAGTACGCATTTATAATCGCTATTCCCAAACGATCAAGGAGTATGGCTTGAAAATATCAGCAAACGTTCTGTCGCTGGCAATGCTGCTCGGCATGTCTCCGCTGGCCGCACTCGCCGCCGACCTCGATATCAAGGACCCCTGGGTACGCGGCACGGTCAGCGGCCAGCAGGCCACCGGCGCGTTCATGGAAATCACCAGTAAATCGGGAGCAGTGCTGGTCGGTGCCGCCAGCCCGGTGGCCGGCGTCAGCGAGATTCACGAAATGAAGATGGACGGCGGGGTGATGAAGATGCGTGCCGTCCCCCGCCTGGACCTGCCCGCCGGGAAGCCGGTACTGCTCGGCCCTGGCGGCTATCATGTGATGCTGATGAACCTGAAACAAGCGCTGAAGAAAGGCGACACCGTGCCGCTGACTCTGCAGGTTGAAGGCAAGGACAGGAAGATCGAGTCCATCGAGGTGGTAGCGAAGGTCCACGACCTCACCGCTTCGGCTGCGCCGGCAACCGAACACAAGCACTGAGAGTCGGCCGCATCCGTCCACTCAGCCGCCGCCGTCGCGCGGCGGTATATGTTTCGATGCTCCGCGCTGATCGCCCCGCAAGCGATATCCAATCTGCTGCCGACTGATGGCAGACCACGGCCACACTGACCACCCCCCTTGGTCGCTGGCGCCGTAGAATGGCAACGCATGCACCCATCGCGAAAGTCCATCCTGCTCGCCGCTGCTCTGCTGGCCGCTCTAGGCGGCTGCGACAAGCCTCGACTGACCGCCTTCCAGGGCTACGTCGAGGGCGAGTTCCTGTATCTGGCGTCGCCGCAGGCGGGCTATCTGAAATCCCTCGACAGCCCCCGCGGCACGCGTGTCAAGGAAGGACAGGCGATCTTTGCAATCGCTGCCGACCCCGATGCGCAAGCGCTGGCCGAAGCCGAAGCACGCAGCGGCGCTGCCCATGCCAGGCTGAACAACCTTCGCGAGCCGCACCGCCCAGCGGAAATTGCCTCCCTTGAGGCACAGCTGCGCGCGGCCGACGCCGCCCTGCACCTCGCGCAAACACAACTCCGCCAACAGGAATCGCTGGAACGGCAGCATTTTGTCTCGCAGGCGAAGCTCGACGAAGCCAGGGCGGCGCGTGACCGCGACGCCGCGCAACGGGACGCGCTGCGGCAGCAGTTGGCCGGTCTTCGGATTTCGTTTGGCCGCGACGATGAGGTGCGCAGCGCTGCCGCCGACCTCGACGCGGCCGCAGCCGTCGCCGCGCAGAAGCGCTGGCTGCTCGAACGCAAGACGGTAGCCGCGCCAGAGGACGGCGAGGTGGCCGACACGTACTACCGGCCGGGCGAATGGGTGCCGGCAGGTGCGGCGGTCGCCAGCCTGCTGCCGGACACGCGCCGCCGCCTGCGCTTCTTCGTTCCGGAAGGGCAGCTTGCCGGACTGAGACCTGGGCAGCAGGTCGAGGCGCGCTGCGATGGCTGCCGCGAACCCATCCGCGCCAGCATCGACTTCATTGCTCCCGAAGCCGAATACACGCCACCGGTAATCTACAGCCGGGGCAGCCGCGAAAAGCTCGTCTTTCGCGTCGAGGCCGTGCCGGTGCCGGAACAGGCCCCCGGCCTGCGGCCGGGACTGCCGGTCGACGTCCGCCTGACCGAGCGCTGAGCGATGGACCCACTGGTCATCGACGTCGCCGGCCTCAACAAACACTTCGGCAACAAGCACGTGGTCAAGGACCTCACCCTGCAGGTCAACCAGGGCGAGATCTACGGCTTCCTCGGACCGAACGGCAGCGGCAAGACGACCTCGATCCGCATGCTGTGTGGTCTGCTGACGCCAGACAGCGGCCGCGGGACCTGCCTCGGACTCGATGTGCTCAAGGACAGCGCCGCGATCAAGCGCCAGGTCGGCTACATGACCCAGAAGTTCTCCCTGTGGGACGACCTGACGATCGGCGAAAACCTCGATTTCGTGGCGCGCATGTTTGGCATGGCCAGGCGCCGGCAGGTAGTCGAACAGGTGCTCGCCGAACTGGGTCTCGGCGGCCGGCGCCAGCAGTTGGCCGGTACGCTGTCCGGTGGCTGGAAACAGCGCCTGGCGCTCGCCGCCTGCCTGCTGCACCAGCCCCGCCTGCTGCTGCTCGACGAACCGACGGCCGGCGTCGACCCCAAGGCGCGCCGGGATTTCTGGGAAGAAATCCACCGGCTTTCGGTCGCCGGGATCACCGTCCTGGTGTCGACGCACTATATGGACGAAGCCGAACGCTGCAATCGCCTGGCGTACATCGCCTACGGCAATCTGCTGGCCGCCGGCACCGCCGGCGAGGTGGTCGCCAACTGCCGACTGCACACCTGGGAAATCAGCGGCCCCGGTGTGCACGGCCTCGCCGAGCGCTTGCGACAGATGCCGGGTGCCGACCAGGTGGCGAGCTTCGGCGCGACGCTGCACGTCAGCGGCCAGGACGGCGAGCGCCTGCAGAACAGTCTGCAGGCGCTCGCCCAGCAGACTGCGGTACAGGTCGCCGCCGTCGCCCCCTCGCTCGAAGACGCTTTCATCCACCTCATGCAGCACGCCGCGGACCCGTTCGCAGACTGAGGAGAGCATGCCAGGTTTCTCTTTCTCCCGCTGGATCGGCATCCTGCTCAAGGAATTCATCCAGCTCAAGCGCGACCGACTCACCTTTGGAATGATCGTCGGCATCCCGATCATGCAGTTGCTGCTCTTCGGTTTTGCGATCAATTCCGACCCGAAACACCTGCCCACGGCCGTGGTCATGGTCGACCCCGGGCCTTTCGCGCGGGCCTACGTCGCCGCCATGGCCAACAGCGACTATTTCAGGATTGTCGGCCAGGTGGACGAGCATCAGGCCAACGACCTCCTCGACCGAAGCGAAGTCCAGTTCGTCGTCACCTTCCCGGCCGGCTTCCACCGCGACCTGGTGCGCGGCAGAAACCCGACGCTGTTGGTCGAAGCCGACGCCACCGACCCGATGGCCACCGGTGGCGCCATCTCGGTACTCAAGAATCTCGGCCTCGAGGTCTTTGCCCCTGACCTGCCGGGCCTGCGGCGCGCGCCCACGCCGCCGATCGAACTGCGCATCCACCGCCGCTACAACCCCGAGGGCCTCACCGCCTACAACGTCGTGCCCGGTCTGCTGGGCGTGATCCTGACCATGACCATGGTCCTCATGACCGGCCTGGCGATGACCCGCGAGCGCGAGCGCGGCACTTTCGAGAATCTTCTCGCGACGCCGGCGACGCCCATCGAGGTGATGACCGGCAAGATCGTGCCGTACATTGTCATCGGGCTAATCCAGGTGACGCTGGTCCTCCTGGCCGCGCGCTGGCTTTTCGACGTGCCGATGCACGGCAGCCTGCTGCTGCTCTACGCGGTCGTACTGCTGTTCATCTGCGCCAACCTGACGCTCGGCATCACCTTCAGCTCGATCGCCCAGAACCAGTTGCAGGCGATGCAGATGACCTTCTTCTTTTTCCTGCCGTCGATGCTGCTCTCGGGCTTCATGTTTCCGTTCCGTGGCATGCCCGAATGGGCACAATGGGTCGGCAATGTCCTGCCGCTGACGCATTTCCTGCTGCTGGTGCGGGGAATCCTGCTCAAGGGGAACGGCGCCGGCATGATCTGGGAACAGGTCTGGCCGATCGTCGCCTTCACGGCGGTGGTCCTCGCCGTCGGGCTGAAGACCTTTCGCAGGACGCTCGACTGACGCTGCCAGGCGATATTGATTGTCCTCCCCAGGCATGACGCGTAGACTCCGCGCCGATGCGCAAAACCTCCCTGTCGATAGCTCTCCTGCTGGTCGGCTGCCAAGTCAGCCAGACCCCCCTGCCACCCGCAAGTCACCCGAGTTCACCGGCTCCTCGGTCAGCGCAGTCCACGACACCCGTCGATCGGGTGTTCGGTCCGAAGGCGGTCGGGCACCGCGACTTCGCCAACGCCAAGAAGATCCTGCCGACGATCTTTGCCGGCATGGAGAACGACTTCTACTGCGGTTGCCGCTATGTCGGGCATGTCGTCCAGCTTGCCAGCTGCGGTTACGAGCCGCGCCGCAACCCGACACGGGCGGCCCGAATCGAGTGGGAGCATGTGGTTCCGGCCTGGGTGCTGGGACATCAGCGCCAGTGCTGGCAACAGGGCGGACGCAAGCACTGCACCGATACCGACCCGGTATTCCAGGTCGCGGAGGGCGATCTCAACAACCTGGTACCCTCCGTTGGCGAGTTGAACGGCGACCGCAGCAACTTTGCCTACAGCGCGTGGACCCGACAGCCGACGTCAATGTACGGGGCCTGTCAGACCATCGTCGATTTCAAGCTGCAGCGCGTGCAACCACGCGAAGAGGTGCGTGGCAGGGCGGCACGGATCACACTCTACATGCACCAGACCTACGGTCTGCACATGAGCCGGCAGGACAGGCAACTGATGTGCGCCTGGTCGCGAACCCACCTGGTCGACGCCTGGGAGCGCCAGCGCGACGAGCGGATTGTCCGCTGGCAAGGCTCGGGCAATCCGCTGGTCTCCGATCCGGCACGCCTGAAGGCGACCTGCGGTTGACGCGCGCAACCTGGCGGCCAGGCTCGCCGACGCGGCAGACCCAAGCCTGGGGTCGGCGGCCGTTGCCGCCGTCGCCAAGCGGGTTGAAGCCCTTGCCGTGCCTGGCTCGAATACAATCCCCCCCAGGGCTATGGGCCGTCGATGACGCGTGGAGGAAAGATGCAAAGCGTGGGAGCGACAGTGATCGGGGCCGGTGTGATCGGCCTGGCCTGCGCACGTGTGCTGGCGCGGCAAGGTATCGAAACGGTGGTTCTCGAACGGCACGGCGTTTGCGCCAGCGAAACCAGTGCCCGCAACAGTGAGGTGATCCACGCCGGGTTCCATTATCCGACAGGATCGCTCAAGGCCCGCTGCTGTGTCGTCGGCCGACGGCAGCTCTATGACTTCTGCAATACGCATGGCGTCAGCCACCGGCGCTGCGGCAAACTGGTCGTCGCCACCTCGGCCCAACAGGAAGGGCAACTTCTGCTGCTGCAGCGGCTGGGGCACGACAACGGCGTCGACGATCTGTGCCTGCTGAGCGCATCCGCGGCGCGCGCTCTCGAACCGGAATTGGCGTGTACCGCCGCCCTGCTCTCTCCCTCGACCGGCATCCTCGACAGCCACGCGCTGGCGATCGCGCTGCTCGGCGACGCCGAGCGTGCCGGCGCCGTGCTGGCACTGCGCAGCCCGTTGCGCCGCGGCTCGATAGAAGACAGGGGCATCGTCCTCGAAAGCGGCGGTACGCAAAGCCTGCGCTTCAGGAGTTCGATCGTGATCAACGCTGCCGGCCTCTGGGCACCGGAGGTCGCGGCCGCGCTGGCCGGCTTCCCACCGGCGCTGATACCGGCGAACTTTCACGCCAAGGGCAACTACTTCGCGCTCGCCAGACGCGCACCGTTCTCGCGACTGGTCTATCCCTTGCCGGAAGCCGCCGGCCTCGGAGTTCATCTGACGCTCGACCTCGGCGGGCAGGCGCGTTTCGGCCCCGACGTCGAGTGGCTGCCAGACCCAACGCCAGGCCGGCCCATCGGTGAATTCGATTACCGCGTCGACCCGGCGCGCGCCAGCGCCTTCGTCACCGCGATTCACCGCTACTGGCCAGCGCTGCCGGACGATGCGCTGCTGCCCGCGTATGCCGGGGTGCGGCCAAAGATCAGCGGCCGCTCGGCGCCCGCCGGGGACTTTGTCGTCCAGGGCCCTGCCGAGCACGGCATCCCGGGCTTGATCAACCTCTTCGGAATCGAATCACCGGGATTGACCTCGTGCCTGGCCATCGCCGAACATGTGCTTGCGGAACTGCAAGGTGGCTGAACGCCTGCTCGCCGTCCTCGACACCAACATCGTGATCGACATGCTGCACTTCGCCGACCCACCGGCGCATGCGCTGCTCGGGGCCATCGAGCGCGGGGTCCTGGGCTGCTTTACCGATCAACACTGCCTGTCCGAACTCGAAAGGGTGAGCGCCTACCCGCAGTTCGGACTCGCCAGTCCGGCACAGCAGGCGCTGCTGGCACGCTACCGCAACCTGGCGACGCTCTGCGACGCCGACGGGGAAGAGAATTACTTCCTGCCCCGCTGCCGCGACGCCGACGACCAGAAGTTCCTGATCCTCGCGGCACGCTGCCGTGCCGACCTGCTGGTGACCCGCGATCGCCAGTTGCTGAGGCTCGCCCGTCAGCGCAACCCGGCTCCGCCGTACGCCATCCTCGACGCCGAGACCGCCGGTGCGCTGTTCACCAGCCGCTAAGCGGCGCGCGCCTGCGGTAGGCGATCAAGGTGCGGTCAGCCGGACGGATTCAAACCACACCGCCGCGCCGAAATACCCAGACCTGATCGTCGGAGGCCGCTGCGGCATGCGCATAGCCGACCGCCGCAAAGTCCTTCAGACCTGCAGCATCTTGCAAACGATTGACGATCGCGAAACGCCCCATCAGCCCCCGCGCGCGTTTGGCGTAGAAACTCACCACCCGGAACCGGCCGCCACTCCAGTCCTCGAAAACCGGTTGAATCACCGGGACAGCGAGTTTTTTCGGCTTGAGCGACTTGAAGTACTCCTCGGACGCGAGATTGATCAGTACTCGGGCGCCTGTTTCGTGGAGTGCGGCGTTGACCGCCTCGGTAATCCGATCGCCCCAGAAGGCATAGAGATCCCGACCACGTGCGTTGCTCAAGCGCGTCCCCATTTCCAGCCGGTACGGCTGCATCAGGTCGAGCGGACGCAGCAGCCCGTACAGGCCAGACAGAATCCGCAGGTGACGTTGCGCAAATTGCAGATCCGCCGGTGACAAGGTAGACGCGTCGAGACCGTCGTAGACGTCGCCATTGAACGCCAGCACCGCCTGCCTGGCTTTGCCAGGGGTGAACGGCTGCGCCCAGTCGGCATAACGCGCGAAGTTCAGCGCCGCCAGTTGATCGCTGATCTTCATCAGGCTGGCAAGCTGCGGTGGCGACAACTGGCGCAGGTCCTCGATCAGCAGTTGTGCCTGGTCGAGAAACAGCGGCTGGCTGTGTTCGCACAGCGTCGGCGGCGTCCGGTAATCGAGCGACTTGGCAGGGGAAAGGACAATGATCATCTGCGGCTTCCAGTCTATAAGGATGGCGGGCACGATAGTTTGCTAAGATGCCCTGATTTTAAACGACACCGCCAGCCCGGCACGACTTCTGGCGTGGCATCGTCATCGTCCGATGTCGTTGCCGGACTGCCCTCCACCCTGCCAAACCCCGACCGCAATGGAACAACTGCTCTGCCGCTTTCTTGTCCCGGACACCGATCCGATACCTTTGCTGGTGCTGCTGGTCGGCGAAATCCGGCCCGCGGATGCCGGCGATTTCGAGTCCGCCAGGCGAAACCTGCAGGCCCTCTGCTACATTCTCGGCACCCGTCCGGAATTGCGCGCCGCCTTGCGTGCCGCTCTCGGCAATCTGTTGCGCACCCATCGTCACTCCGAGTTGTATACCGCGACCGGCATCCTGCCGAATACCGGGTTCGTCTCGGAAGGCTTTCGCCGTATCGGCCACAAGCTCCTGCCTGACGTTCTTGAGCCGGGCTTGCTGCGTACCGCCCTGCGTGCCATGTTCGACCGCGCCAGCGACCGACACTGGGTGGTCGGCGTCGGCAACGAGGCCTGGCTGCAAGTAATCACGGCCCTGCGTTTCGACGAAGATCCCCGCAGCGATAGCTTGCCGCAGCCGCTGGTGGAGATGCTGAGCGCACTGCGCGTGCTGTCCTACTGGATTGCAGCACTTGGTACGGAGCCGGAACTCCTGCGCCTGGAACCGTCACTCGAGGCCTACGAGTCGCCGTTCGTCGCGCAAAACCGGGAGCTGACAGCCTATATCGAGACTTTTGCCGAGCACTGGGGCAAACCACTCGCCGCCGACCGCGACGAGCGGCAGTTGCGCGTTCTGTTCAGTCAGTGCCGCGACGTGATCGAGCGCGTGCGCAGGAATGCCGCCCGCAATGGCACCAGCATCCGCCTGACCTATCATCTGCAACGCCTGCGGCAACTGTTGCAGCGCAGCGAGCAACTGCTCGACATTCTGGTCGACCTGCAGCCCAGGTCGAGCGACAGCGTGGCTTACCCGCCGATGGTCAGCCTATTCACCCAGTTGGTGCGTGATGAATGCCTGCGCAACAATCTTTACCGACACTGGCGCCAGAACACCGAGCTGATCGCCTTGCGGGTGACCGACAACGCCAGCCACCACGGCGAGCACTACATCACCGAAACCCGCCAGGAATACTGGTCGATGGCGCGTTCGGCGATGATCGGCGGCTTCGTCATCGCCTTCATGGCCTGTCTGAAGATCGTTCTGGCCGGCGCGCAAATGCCGCCACTGACCGGCGCGATCGCCTTCTGCCTCAACTACGGGATCGGTTTCTGCCTGATTCACATCCTGCACGGCACCGTCGCCACGAAGCAACCGGCAATGACCGCCAACGCCATTGCCGCGAGCATCAGCGAAGCCGGTGGCAAACTGCGCGACATCGAAGCGCTGACCGTACTGATCACGCGCACCTGCCGCACCCAGGTCATTGCCATTCTCGGCAACGTCTGCATCGCCATCCCGCTCTCGGCCCTGATTGCCTTCGCCGTGTTCAGCAGCAGCGGCCAGCACTTCACCAGTCCCGAGAAGTCGCTGCATCTGCTCGAGGAGCAAAGTCTGGTCGATAGCGGGGCGGTCTTCTACGCGGCTATTGCCGGAGTCTGTCTTTTCATTTCAGGTCTGATCAGCGGCTACTACGACAATTACGCCGCCTACAACCGAATTCCCGAACGCATCCTGCAACTCGACTGGCCGCGGCGTCTGTTCGGCGAGAAGCGCATGCAACGCATCGCGGCGTACATCGGCGACAACCTCGGGGCTCTCGCCGGCAACCTGCTGTTCGGATTCCTGCTTGGCGGCACGACGCTCTTCGGCGTGCTGCTGGGGCTGCCGATCGATATCCGCCATGTCGCCTTCTCATCGGCTTTCGTCGGTATCGCGATGGCCGGTCTCGATTTTGCTCCCGACCTGAGCTTGCTGGTCTGGGCGGTACTGGGCGTAGCCGGCATCGGTTTCCTGAACCTGGCGGTCAGTTTTGCACTGGCGCTCAATGTGGCGCTGCGCTCCCGGCAGGTTTCCGACTCGCAATGGCGAATCCTGGTCCGTACGGTGCTGAGAAACCTGCGCCGCCAGCCCCGCGATTTCTTCCTGCCGCCGAAGGAAGCCAACGCCTGCCTGGTCATGCAAACCCCGGCAAACACGGGCGACCAATCTGTACGCCCTGACCGATGAGATGGGTATTCGCCTTGACCGGCAGGCCCGATTTTCCTATCCTGCTGTCTGATTTCAGCGTCGGCTGAACCGTTCCAGCGCTTGCCCACCCTCCACACCATCGATACCATTCCCAGGAAACCGATCATGACCGAGCCCAAGAGCACGACCAAGAAAACCCCCGCCACCGCCAGGAAGGCGGCGACGACCGAGACGACGATAGCCGCTGCGCCAGTCAAGCCCCCCGCTGCCAGGAAAGCCCCCGCGGCGGAGAAGAAAAGCCCGGTCAAAAAAGCGGTGCCGACGCCGGCCACCGACAGCGCACCAATTGCACCTCCCGAACCACAGGTACCCGCCACCAGCGAAGCTGCGGCCAAGCCAAGCGCCGAGGAACGTTATCTGATGGTCCAGTCTGCCGCGTATTTCATTGCCGAGAAGGACGGTTTCCAGGGCTGTGACACCGCGTACTGGGCACGCGCAGAACAGGAAGTTGCCCGGCAACTGGGCGAGGTCGAAGCATGAACAGGCGACACTCCGCACCGGCCATGCGTGCGTCACCTGCCGGGGTCAAGCCATGCGCAAACGATTGATTGACAGCGACCAGCAGGCGGAAACACCAGCATCGGGTGAATGGCTGAACCTCGACGACCTAGCGGAAGTGGCCATCAGCTCCGAGGACGCCGCTCATCCCATCGAGTCGGCCCTATTGCCTGGCAAAGACGGCGGTTGGCGTGCCGCAGCACCCGGCCAGCAAACCATCCGGCTGCACTTCGATCAACCACAGAAGCTGCGCCGAATTCGCCTCTCCTTTGTCGAAACCGCGATCTCGCGCACCCAGGAGTATGTGTTGCGGTGGTCTGCCGATGGTGGGCATTCGTATCAGGAGATCGTGCGCCAGCAGTGGAATTTCAATCCGCAGGGCGCAACGTCGGAGACGGAAGAGCATCGGGTCGAACTCTCCGGGGTGAACGCACTGGAGTTGATGATTACTCCGGACATCGGCAACCACCAGGCGATGGCCTCTCTGGCTAGACTGCAAATCAACTGACGGCCGTGGTCACGGGGCTGGCTGGCATAGCTCGGCAAGGCGACGTCGGGATGGTTTAACGGCCCACACGCCCGCACGCCGCGGAGGGTCCGTTTCCTTGAGGGCTCTCCGACAACCCTGCCAGTACGCCGCACAGCCGATCGGTGAACAGGGTCAGTTGTTCCATCAAAGCGGCGCAACAGACACCGATCTGTTCGGTCCCGGCCGCCTCTGCCAGCGCAGAGTGCAGCCGCGCCGCTGCTTCCGACACACCCGCGGCACCAATGTTTCCGGCAGAACCTTTCAAGGCGTGCGCCCGCGCCTTGATCGACGCCAGGTCCCCAGCCGCCAGATCCTCGCTGAAATGTCTCGGATCCTGAGCATGCGTGTCGATGAACAGGTTCAGCAACCGTAGATATGTTGTCGCATTGCCGCGCACCAGGGCCAGCCCGCGCTCGATATCCAGACCTGGAATATCCGTCAGTTGCCGCCGCCATCGATCCGGTTCCGGCAGTGGCGCCAGCACGCTTGCCGGGGCCACTGACGAAACCATCGGCAGCCACTTGAGCAGTGCGGCATAGAGGGTCTTCGGATCGACCGGCTTGGCGACAAAGTCGTTCAAGCCGGCTTCCAGGCAGGCTCGCCGATCCTCGTCGAAGACGTTGGCAGTCATCGCCAGAATTGGCGTGGCCGCCTGTCCTGGCAGTGAGTGAATGGCACGCGCCGCCTGCAGTCCGTCCATGCGCGGCATCTGCACATCCATCAGGATCAACGGGTAGGCGATGGCGCGCGCCTTGTCGAGCGCATCCTGACCATCGATGGCCACATCGACGGCGAGTCCCGCTCCGTGCAGCAGTTCCAGGGCAACCTCGCGGTTGATGGCATTGTCTTCGGCCAGCAGCAGTCGTGCACCACCATGGTGCTTGCGCAACTCGGCTTCGGCATCGCCCACTCCGCCAGCAGTAGTGACCGGCATGATCCCGTGACCGTGCCCAAAGCAGGCCGTGAACCAGAAAGTGCTGCCCTTCCCCGGTTGGCTCTCGACGCCCGCGTCGCCGCCCATGAGTTTCGCCAACCGCCGGGTGATCGCCAGCCCGAGGCCGGTGCCGCCGTACCTGCGAGTGGTCGAGGCGTCGGCCTGCTCGAACGCCTGGAACAGACTGGGCAGTTGATCCGCTTTGATGCCGATGCCGGAATCCTGAACTTCGAAGCGCACCAGTACCCGATCACGGCGATCGTCAACCAGGATGGTACGCAGGGTGATCAAACCTTGCTCGGTGAACTTGATGGCATTGCTGATGTAATTGAGCAGCGCCTGACGCAACCGCGTAGGATCGCCACGCAGCCACAGGGGCACGCCGTCGGGATCGACCTCGATGACCAGGCCCTTGGCGCGCACCTGGTCGGAGATCAGCGAGCGGACGTTATCCAGGACGGCAATCAGCGAAAAGTTCGTTTGCTCCAGTTCGAGTTTCCCGGCCTCGATCTTGGAGATGTCGAGGATGTCGTTGATCAGGGACAGGAGGTGAGCCGCCGCGGTGTCTATCTTGCCCAGCCGGTCGGCCTGTACAGGTGTTGGTTCAGCTCGGCGCAGCAGATGCGTGAGGCCGACGATGGCGTTGATCGGAGTGCGGATTTCGTGACTCATATTCGCCAGGAAGCTGCTCTTGGCCAGATTGGCAGCTTCGGCGGCCTCCTTGGCCTGCGCCAGTTCCAGCGTCCGCTCCTGGACGAGGTTCTCCAGATGCTGGCGATACTGGTCCAGTTCGTCAGCAGTCCTGATCTGTTCGGTGATATCGACACAGAAGCCAATATAGCCGAGGAATTCACCCTGACTGTTGTAGCGGGGGGTGCCGTCGTCCCTTATCCATCGATAGCTGCCGTCGGCATGGCGCAGGCGATATTGCATGCTGAAGGGTTCACGCCGGTCAAAGGCTGTGGCATAGATTTGCACGCAACTGGAAAAATCGTCCGAATGCACACCCTCCGTCCATCCATTGCCAAGTTCCTGTTCCAGAGAGCGTCCGGTAAACCTCAACCAGGGTTCGTTGAAGTAGCTACAGAGCTTGTCCGGGCCAGAGGTCCAGATCAGTGTCGACCCACCATTCGCGAGATTCCGGAAGTGCTGCTCCTCGTCGCGCAACAGCATCTCGGCGCGCTTGCGCTCCGTGATATCGGAGAAGGAACAGGCAAACTGGTTGGGAGCTGGCCGGAAGGCGGATACCTCGAAGTATCGCTGCAGTTCGGCGGCGTAGTTCTCGAAAAACGCCGGCTCGCCAGTGAGGGCCACTTTGCCATAGATCTCGATCCAGTATCTCTCGGTACCCGGCATGACCTCCAGAACGGTCCGACTCACGAGGTCTTCCGCCTTGAGGCCGGTCATGCGGGTGAAAGCCGGATTGATGGCCAGAAAGCGGTAGTCGACAGGCTTGCCCTCGTCGTCGCAAAGAATTTCGTGCAGCGCAAAACCACTCAACATTTCGCGGAACAGCGTCCGATAGCCGGCCTCGCTCTCCCGCAAAGCCGTATCTCGCTGCCCCAAAGTGTCAAGCAGATGATTGAATCCCTCGACCAGTCCACCAATTTCGTCCTGTCGGATGATGGGCAGGGGCTGCAGGGGTTGCTCTGCCTCCGACATGGCGGACAATGTTCTCGCAGCAGCAAGCATCGGCGAGAACTCTCGACTCAATATCCACCAGGTCAGGCTGCCCGCCAGCAGCGTCAGGATGACCGTGGCCAGCAGCACACGCTGCTGCATGTCATGGATCGGGGCGAATGCCTCGGCGGTGGGCAGGTTGACCGACACGATCCAGCCCGCCGCTGGAACTCCCTTGTCGGAGGTCAACACTTCCACGCCCAGTGAGTTGACAATAACCGCTGAACCCTCGTAGCCGTCGACGAAACGATCGTTGTTCGGGTTGATGCCGGACTCCGGAAGCGTTTCCATCACGCGCCGCTTGTCGGTAGCGGTGACAATCAGCCGGAATTGCGGTGCCACAAGCAGATAGCCGCCGGTTTTGCCGTAGCTGCTTGCCGCGATTTGATCCAGGAAACTCGGAAGGCTCAGGTTGGTCACTCCTGAGAGCGCACCGATCACTTGACCTTGACCATTGCGAATCGGTACCGCCATGACCAGAACCGGGGCCCGCAGTGTCTTGCCGGTAATCGGACGACCGATCGTCGATCTACCCTCCATGAGCGCGCCAACCAGATAATCCCTGTCCCTGTAATTGACGCCGATCCGCTCCGGCGACAGCGGAGCAACGGCAATGGCCACGCCGTCAACTCGGTAAGCCATGACCCCGTCGTTGAACAGGCTGTGCAGCACATAACGCTGTTCAAGAAATATCTGCAGAGCTGCAGGACTCCCGATCAAGGATGCGTCAATGGCACCGGCTATCAATTCAAGCGCCCTGATGCGGTTCTTCAACTCGCCATCAATATTTGCCGCGACAAACGCAGCCGTCGAGAATTGCTGCTCCCCGAGCAGTCGTTCCATGTCCTTGCGTAGTAACTGGCTGGTGTAAAACGATAGCGACCACAGGCCCGCCACGAAGATGAGCAATGTGGCAAGAGTGATTCTGGTTTTCAGGGAATGCCTTGAACGGACGGTCTTAAACATGCCTTTTCGCCGACCGAAGCCGGAACTACCATCATGCAGAAAATATAGCTCGCCTCGGCCGCAAGGCTCGCCGATCAATTCGCCGTCAACCCGCCTACACTCCAGACAGAGCCGACGTGCGCGTTACGGGCAAGGTTTGTTCAGCGCCTGCCGAGTACCGCCTTCCAGTCGCGGAACACATCGATGTCGAAACCATCAGGATAGAACAGGTAGCCCGGCTTGTGCCCCTTGGTGTCGGTGACACCGTACTGCCAAATGATTTCCTTGCTCTTGCGGTCGATCACCATCACCCGGTCACGCAGGTCGTCGACGACGAAGATGTCGCCGGTGTCAGGCAGTTCGCGGGCAATCGACGAGTGATCGAGCATCCCCTCGCCGTTCCTGACAAAGTATTCCCAACTGATCTTGCGCGTCGCCGGGTCGAAAATCACGACCCGCCCGGGCTTCCAGAAATCGGCGACGATCACCTGCTTCCCATCCACGGTCATGAAGGCATCCGACGGATAGCGGATGTTGGGCGCCTGCACGCTCCACAGCACCTGACCCTGACGGGTAATCCGCGAGATCCAGGAACCGGAGATTTCGGTGACCAGAATGTCGCCATTGTCGAGCGGCGTGGCGCCATTGGGATGACCGAGTTCTTGCGGTGGGTTGTGGCGGCACTTGCCGGGTGTTCCCCATTGGGTGGCAATGCTATTATCCTTGGGGTCGATGATCAGGATGCGGCAATTGCGAATGTCGGCGGTAATGAACTTGCCGTCGGCCAGCAGATGCGCGTCGTCCGGGTAGTTCAGCAAACCGGCGTCCTTGCCGCGCACGTCAGGCGTGCCGTAGGTCCAGATGAGCGCCTTCCTTTCGTAGTCGACGATATGCACGTCGTAGTTGTCTTCCTCGCTGACCGCCAAAAACTTGCCATCCGCTGAAAAGTTTACGTCCTCGTTACCTCGATAGACTTTCAGGCTGGGTGAGGCGAACTCCCAGACGATGCTTTTGTCCGGCGCGATCTCGATCAGGCGGTTGTTGCGCCGGTCGGCAATGACCACCGGATACGGCAGAGGCTTGCCCCAGGACGGCACGGGATTCCTGCGGTTACCACTGACCGGCGGGATCGGTGGCAGCGTGACGCCGCTGGCGACGATGCCGGCTCCGGTCATTTCTGCGGTGACCTTGACTTCGACACCGGGCACGCTCGGCTTGGCCGAGTTAGCCGCCTCCTGGGCGCGAGCCGGCGCGATGGTCAGCAGCAGTGTGGCCGCCAGGGCTGCCGGCAATGCTTGGGAGTAGGGACGCATGAAACCCTCCTTCTGATATGGGGTAGCCAAAGGGGAGATTGTTTCGCATGCCGAGGGGATCGGTTTTGATCCATCTCAAGTCTGAGCCGCAAGTCGTTGCCGCCAGCACCAGAATCGGCAGCTACCAGGATTCGCTGACGATGCGCCCATGCAGGGGTTGCGCGGGCCGCATGTTGTCAACAAAGTGCGCGCGCCACTGGGCCAGTTGCCCCGCAGACACCTGCAACGGCTGCTTCATCACCACCCAGGTCACCCCCTCGGTGCATGGCGACGCCGTCAGTGATCCCTGATAACGGTAATACGCTCGTCCGGGAGGCAGCAGGCGACTGACGTCGAACGTGTCATCGGCGACGTGGTCACCGTCAGCCGACGCCGGAATTCTGGCCCACAGGGCCGCCAGTGAGGGATTCTCGGCGCCCTGGCGAAAGAGCACCACCACCGCCAGCAATTGCCCGCTGCTGCTCCTGTGCAGCAAGTGAGCGGAGAGCGGAAATTCCTCTCCGGCCACACGCTCGCCGCCTGGGGTATGGAAGTGAAGCTGCTGGAGACGGTAAGCGGCCTTTCCGATCAACAGGCGGCTGTCATTCGTGAAGCGCACGCGCAAGGTGTGACCATCGTTGGCAATCCGCAGCGGCGCTGGGCGGTAGTCAAACTCAAGCGCCGGCGCGGCTTTTTTTACCGGAGCGACGATGTCGATCGGCGATTGCCGGTGCCCATCCCGGCACAACAGGCTTTCCGCGCTAGCGGCGGCCGGCAGCAGGAGCGACGCCACGACGAGCGCGGCGATGCGTGTCTGCACGGCCCCCCGGTTGATGCCTGCCTGGTAAAAAACCGGCTGCGGACCGGCGACCAGCCCTGGCAAGGTCCGGCCGCGGCCGAGTGCAGCCAATGCTCCACCACCGGGCACCAGCGACTGCCGGCTACAGCAGATTCTGCGCACTGCGGTTCACGCTGAAGGGGCTGCCTCCCCTTGAGGACCCTGTGGCCCGGGCGGCCCTGCGGGGCCCTTCGGACCGGCGGGACCTTGCGCACCCTTCGCACCGCTGGCACCCTGCGGCCCGACGGCTCCGTCCGCACCCTGAGGTCCCCGCGGGCCCGCCGGTCCGGCCGGACCGGGAATACCCTGTGGACCCGCCGGACCCTGGTCGCCCTTGACCCCCTTGACCCCTGCAGGCCCCGCCGGCCCGACCGGACCTGACTCGCCCGGGACTCCCGGATCACCCTGCGGCCCCGCCGGGCCTTCCTTCAGACTGAGTTGCGCCATCTGCTGCTCCAAAGCGTCGATGCGATTCTGCAGGACCTGCAGGGGATCGACGGCTGCTGCCTGTGGCTGCTTATCGTCCGCCCTGGCGGACTTCTTTTTATCCTTTGCTTTCGACAATGTAGGTCTCCTCTGAAAATCGGCATGCGCGGAGCGACGCGGCATCAACACTCCGACCGCTAGTAATACCCGTAAAGGAGGGCCCGGTCAATAGAGTTGCCACTGCCGACCGATTTCATGCCGATTGCCATGACAACTACCCTCTGTCTTAAAGTTTGTAAGCGGTATTCTCTTCCACGACATGCAAAAAATCATGACAAAAAACTATTCCGGTCAGCCTTCGCCGCCTTACCACCTGTCGGCCCTTCGGCCACGGATTTGGTAGAATCGCGCGTTTCCTTCAAACCTCATCATCTTCTGGGAGCTTGCCGTGCATATCGTCTGCCTCGATCTTGAAGGCGTACTCGTCCCCGAAATCTGGATCGAGTTCGCCACACGCACCGGCATTCCTGAGCTTCGCCGCACCACGCGCGACGAGCCGGACTACGACAAGCTGATGAAGTATCGCCTGGCGATCCTGGCGGAGCACAAGCTTGGGCTTCCGGACATTCAGCGAGTCATCGCGGCGATGGGGCCGCTTGACGGAGCACGCGCCTTCGTCGACGGACTCCGCGAGAATTACCAGTTGATCATCTTGTCGGACACCTTCTACGAATTTGCGCATCCACTGATGCGCCAGCTCGGTTGGCCAACACTCTTCTGCCACAGCCTTGAGGCCGACGCGAACGGGATGCTGGTGAACTACCACCTGCGCATGCCCGATCAGAAGCGGGAAGCGGTGCGACGCTTCAAGGAACTTCGCTTCACGGTGATTGCCGCCGGTGATTCGTACAACGACACGGCAATGCTCGGCGAAGCACACGCCGGCATCCTCTTCCACCCGCCCGAAAAAGTCATCGAGGAATTCCCGCAGTTTCCGGTAACGCTTTCATACGCCGAACTGCGTGCCGAAATTGACCGGGCCTTCGGCGCGCATGCCCGGGCGAAAGGCTGATCGACCGATGCATGCGCAGCGTTTCTACACCTTGTCTGGTTCATGTCCCGACCAGATCGGCATCATTGCGCGCGTTTCCGGCTTCATTGCCCAGCACCGCGGCTGGATCCTGGAGTCGAGCTATCACGCCGACAGCGGCAATGGCGAGAATGACAGCCGCTATTTCATGCGCATGGAAGTGAAGGCCGATTCGCTGCCCTTTCATCTGGCCGAGTTCCGCGAGCGCTTCCGTCCACTGGCCGACGAATTGGCCATGGACTGGAAAATCAGCGATTCGGCGGTGAAGCGACGCGTCGCGATCATGGTCAGCAAGCAGGAGCACTGTCTCTACGACCTGCTGTCGCGCTGGCAATCGAAGGAACTCGACATCGAGATTCCCTGCGTGATCTCGAACCACGACGCCTTCCGGGCACTGGTCGAATGGCACGGCATCCCCTTCCACTACGTGCCGATGAATCCGAACAACAAACAGGCCGCGCATGCCGAGATCAGCCGGATCTACGACGAAGTCAAGGGCGACACCATGGTCCTCGCCCGCTACATGCAGATTCTGCCGCCGGAATTCTGTGACCGCTATCCTGGACAGATGATCAACATCCACCACTCCTTCCTGCCCAGCTTCGTCGGCGCGCGGCCTTATCACCAGGCCTACCAGCGCGGTGTCAAGCTGATCGGTGCAACCTGCCACTACGTCACCAGGGAACTGGACCAGGGGCCGATCATCGAGCAGGACGTGATTCGCATCGACCACTCGGATTCAATCGAAGACATGGTCCGTTATGGCAAGGACATCGAGAAGGCCGTACTGGCGCGTGGACTGCGCTATCACCTCGAGGACCGCGTGCTGGTACACGCCAACAAGACGGTAATCTTTCGCTGAATTACTGCATGCGGATGGCGATGCCACCAGACTGTGCCGACAGTAGCCGGCTCGCCGTTACCAGCAACGTCGGCAGTTCCGCCTGCAACTGGAAATGTGGGGGATACCGAAGTGCAAGCCCCCTGTTCAGTTCAAGTGGTTGCGAATCCGCCTTGCCCCCGATGTCATTGACCAATTTTGCCGGACCATCGACTGGAGTTTCATCTGCATGATCACCCTCAGGAGCGTCAGCCTGCGCCGCGGCGCCAGGGTTCTGCTCGACAATGCTTCGGTCACCATCAACCCCGGCGAACGCGTCGGGCTGGTCGGTCGCAACGGCGCCGGCAAGACGACCTTGTTCGCCTTGCTCGATGGCAGCCTGCACGAAGACGCCGGAGAGTTCTCGCGGCCAGCACAATGGCGCCTGGCGCAAGTCGTGCAGGAGATGCCGTCGGGTGCTTGCAGCGCGACCGACTTCGTGATCGAAGGCGACACGGCCCTGCTCGCTGCCCAGCAGGAAGTGCAGCTGGCTGAAAGCAACGGCGATGGCGAATACCTGGCGCACGCCTATATGGCCTTGCACGACGCCGGCGCACACGACGCCCAGGCACGCGCGCAGGCACTGATCCTCGGCCTGGGCTTCAAGAGCAGCGAACTGAACAATCCGGTCGACAGCTTCTCCGGCGGCTGGAGAATGCGTCTGCAGTTGGCACGTGCGCTGATGTGTCCTTCGGATCTGCTGCTGCTTGACGAGCCGACCAACCACCTCGACCTGGATGCTCTGGTGTGGCTGGAAACCTGGCTCAAACGCTATGAGGGGACGATGCTGGTGATCAGTCACGACCGCGAGTTCCTTGATGCGGTGAGCAACGTGACCTTGCACCTCGAAAATGCGAAATTGACACGTTACGGTGGCAATTACAGCACCTTCGAAGAAACCCGCGCGCAGCAGATCGACCTGCAGCAGAACGCCTATCTCAAGCAACAGGACAAGATTGCCCATCTGCAGAGCTTCATTGCCCGCTTCAAGGCCAAAGCCACCAAAGCGAAGCAGGCGCAAAGCCGGGTCAAGGCGCTCGAAAGAATGGAACGTCTGGCCCCGGTACTGACCAGCGCCGACTTCACCTTCGAGTTCAAGGAACCTGCCAACCTGCCAAACCCGATGCTGGTCATGAGCGACGCCTGTTTCGGCTACCCCCCGGCGGTCGATGCCGCGGCCGGCACGCCGCCTACGATGATCGTCCGCGGGGTCAACAAGTCGGTGCTGGCCGGCCAGCGCATCGGCATCCTGGGCGCCAACGGGCAGGGCAAATCGACGCTGGTCAAGACCATCGCCCGTGAACTGAAGGGGCTCGGCGGCTTCGTCAGGGAAGGCAAGGGACTCAATATCGGCTACTTTGCCCAGCAGGAACTGGATGTGCTGCGGCCGCACGAAACGCCTCTGCAACATCTTGTGCGCATGGCCAAAGAAAGCTCGCCAACCGGCCAGGCAGACCGCGAACAGGACCTGCGCAGTTTCCTGGGCACCTTCAATTTCGGCGGCGACATGGTCAAGCAGGCTGTCGGGACGATGAGCGGCGGCGAAAAGGCCAGGCTGGTCCTGTGCATGATCGTCTGGCAACGCCCCAACCTGTTATTGCTCGACGAGCCGACGAACCACCTGGACCTGACGACCCGCGAGGCACTTTCGATGGCGCTCAACGAATTCGAGGGCACAGTCATGCTGGTCAGCCACGATCGCTCACTGCTGCGTTCGGTATGTGACGAATTCTGGCTGGTCACACGCGGAGGCGTGGAGAACTTTGCCGGCGACCTGGACGACTACCAGCGCTACCTGCTTGAGGAAGCCAGGCGGAACCGCGAGAGCCTCCGCGAGTTGCAGAAAAACGCCAAGACCCCGCCCAGGCGACCGCCGTCGGGCGGCGAAACGGAACGCAAGAGTGCAGGCAATCTCAAAGCCCTGCAGCGTGATCAGGGGCAGGTCGAGAAGCAGTTGCTCGACCTGCAAACCGAGCAGCACTCGCTGGAAGCGCGCTTGTCAACGCCACTGCCGGCGCCGGAGTTGGCCGACGTTGGCAGACGCCTGCAGCGGATCGCCGAGGAACTGACCGAACGGGAAGAGATCTGGCTGGGACTCGCTGATCGGATTGACGCGTTGGCCCGGCAGGCCACACCCTGAGGCGGACCGGCAAACTTTTAGAGCAGATGGAGCATGGCATGAAACTGGAGTTGGCGGAGTGGTCATCGACGATCGAGGTGGGTGTCCCGACGATCGATGCGCAACATCGGCAATTATTCGAACTTGCCGCCAGCTTCAGGGGTAATGGCGACCAGATCCGGGTGCTGAAATCCCTGGCCATGCTGACTGAATACGTGAAGGTGCATTTGCATGAAGAGGAGGAGTTGATGGCCGCCTGCCGATACTCCGGCCTGGAGGCACATCGGCTGCTGCACGCGGATTTTCGCCAGATGCTGTACGAACTGCTGGAGAACGCCAAGCAAATGACCCTTGACGAGATCGCCGATGAGGTCAAGTTCCTGATCAACGGCTGGTTCTACAACCACATCCTGGTCGCCGATTTCGCCTATATGCCCAGCGTGCGGGCTGCGTTCGGGTCGACGCCGAAGCCCACGTGAGATCCGTCACCCTGCCGGTTGTCTGGCAGCGTTAGCATTGACCGCTCAAGGGCTCTCGTAGTCCTCCGAAGCATGTCCCCGGGCGACCGTGCCGACCCCGCGACGCGTCCAATCCGCATCAATCGCTTGCTTCCGGCTTGCTCTGGGCGAAAGGCCATGAAGTTGCTTCACACTCTTTCATTGCGGCAGATGCTCACCGTGCCGTATGTCGTACTGGTTCTGCTGCTCGCAACCGCCATCGGCGGCCTGTCGTATTCGGCCGGGCGGGTGGCGGTCGACACCTTGTCGAACCAGTTGCTGTCGGAGATGGTTTACCGCATCGCACAGGCGGTAGAGCGGCATGTCTTCGGGGCCGGTGCAGTCCTTGAAACGGCATTTCCTGGCGGCGTGCCCGCCCCGGCAGACATCAAGGACGATTTCGACAAACTGCGTACGCGCTTCTGGCTGGCGACCTCGGTACACCGCGATCCGAACAACTATGCCTACTACGGCGACCGCAACGGGCAATTCTTCGGGCTCTGGCGACACTCCGATACAGAAGCTGAGTTACGCCTGCGCAGCAGTGGCCACGGGCCACGCACGGTTTATCGTTTCACCGGCATCGATGGCGAGTTGCGGGAGCCGGTACGCGAAACGCGCGTCTTCGAGCCGCGTGAACGCCCATGGTTCAAATCGGGCCAGAGCGCCGCCCTGCACACCTGGACATCGGTCTATATCGATTTCAAGACCGAGCAGTTGGTTGCCACGCGTGCGCGACGGGTAAACAACGCACAGGGGGAATTCCAGGGCGTGGTCGCCACCGACCTTTCGCTGCAACACGTCAACGACTTCCTGCACTCGCTGAAACTCACGGCCAACGGCATCGCCTACGTGGTCGAGACCGACGGCAACCTGATCGGAGCTTCGCGTGGCCCACATCTGCAGCGAGCGGTGGCGGGAGGCAACGTGCGGATCAACGTGGAGGCCAGTGACGATCCCCTGGTCGTCGCCAGTTATCGCGAGATTCGCAAGCTGCTGCGACATGCCACCGAACCTTCGCAAGCCCGAACTGTGGTGTTTGAAACCAGTGACAGGCAGCAGGTGGAAGCTGCTTACACCCGCATTCAGGATGCCGCTGGTCTGGACTGGATCATCGTCGTTGCCGTCCCACGCAGCGACTTCCTGCTCGGAGTCACGGACAACTTCAAGCGGACGGTGGTGCTCGCCTTGTTGGCGTCTTTAATGACCATCGTCATCGGTTTCATGGTGCTGTCGGTGGTTGACCGCGATCTCAAGCAACTGGCGGCAGCAGCGCGCAGCGTCGGCAACGGTGATCTCAACGCCTCATTCGACGTCGCGCGCAGCGATGAAATCGGTGACCTCGCGAAGAGTTTCCGGGCCATGCAGAGCAAGCTCCTGAGTGACAGGCTGACCGGTCTCGCCAACCGCGAGGCCTTTCTGCGACGCGTCGACGACCGCCTGGAACAACAACACCGATCCCCTGAACCACGCCCTTTCGCCATTCTGTTCATCGACCTCAACGATTTCAAGCATATCAATGACAGCTATGGCCACGACGTCGGCGACAAGGTCCTGCAGGAAATGGCACAAAGGATGCTCTGCGGCCTGCGCAGCCGCGACCTCGTGGCGCGTTATGCCGGCGATGAGTTCGTGGTCATGCTGGATTCAGTCAGCAACCGTGCCGACGCCGAACGCGCCCGCAGCCACCTGGAAGAGCTGCTCGGCGCGCCGCTGCTGGCGATCGATCCGGCATCCCTGCGCTCAAGAGCAGGTGCCTCGGTCGGCTTGGCGATGTATCCCGAGGACGGGCAGGATGTCGAGTCGCTGGTACAACGCTCCGATGCTGACATGTACCGGCGCAAGCAGGCGGGTCAACCCGGGCGGGCAGGACCCAGCTGAGGTTTTCATGCCGGTTCGAGGCGCGCTGCGGTGACAGTGCGTGGCCGGCAAATTGAACCCGCAGCGACCGCCAGTGCATGATCGTCGTACCGGCGCTATGCCGGCATGAACCAGCGCTGTCCCTTGTCACCAACTTCACGCAGCGGATAGCCGTATAGCCGGCTCAGCGAGTCGCTATTGACCACCTCGCCGCAGGGTCCCAGCTGGGTCGTGCCGTCGTCGAAAAGGAGCAGGGCATGCGTGCAAAAACGGGCCGCCAGACCGGGTTCGTGCAGGACCATCACGCAGGCCAAAGGCTGCTCGCGGGCGAGCCTGGCAAAAAGCTCGAGCGTGGCGATCTGGTGGTTCAGGTCGAGGTGGGCGAGTGGTTCATCGAGCAGATAGAGTTGCGGCGCCTGCGCCAGCAGGGTGGCGATCGCCAGCCTCTGCCGCTCGCCGCCGGAAAGCGTCTGCACATCGCGCTGCGCAAGTTCAGCGAGACCAACGGACGCCAGCGCCTGACGGGCAATGCGGGCATCGGTCTCGGATTCCCAATCCCAGCGGGCCAGGTGCGGGTGACGCCCAACCAGCGCGGTTTCGAGTACGGTGGACGAGAAAGCCTCGCTACGCTCCTGTGGCAACCAACCGCGAAGAAGCGCGCTGGCGCGCGCGCCGAGATCAGCGTAGCTGCTTCCGGCGAGCAGCACTTCGCCCGCTTCCGGTTCCCGTAGTCCCGCCAATACCGACAGCAAGGTCGACTTGCCGGCGCCGTTGCGGCCCAGGATGGCCAGACATTCGCCCGCATGCACGGCCAGGGTCAACTCGCGACAGAAAATGCGCTCCGCAATGCCGACGCGCAGACCGCAGCTGCTCAGGAGGGGGGCTACGCCGGACATCTCAGTGCCGACCGGGTGCAGCGCGGGTCAGCAGAAACAGGAAGACCGGCACGCCGATCAACGCCGTGAGCACACCCACCGGCAGTTGTTGCGGCGCGAGCACGGTCCGCGCCAGGGTATCGGCGACCACCAGCAGGCTACCGCCGGCAAGCACCGAAGCCGGCAGCAGCAGACGCTGGTCATTGCCGGCAGCGAGGCGAACCAGGTGCGGCACGATCAGCCCGATAAAGCCGATCGCCCCGGCATGCGTCACCGCGGCGGCAGTTGCCAGCGAAGCAAGCAGGTAGACCCCTCGGCGCAACGGGCGAACCGCAACCCCCAGCGCCTGGGCAACGTCGGCACCGCGCGCCAGCAGATTGAGTTCACGGGCAAACGGCAGCGCGATCAGCAGGACCAACAAGAGCAGCAGCAGCACCAGTTGGGGATCGCCGGTCTGAGACAGGTCACCCATCAGCCAGAAGAGCATCCCGCGCAGCCTGTCTTCGGGAGCAATGGCGAGCATCAAGGTGACGACGGCGCCACAACCGGCGGCAACGATCACCCCGGTCAACAGCAGGCGCGACTGCGTCCAGCCGCCTTCACCGTGCGCCAGGCCGAACACCAGCAGCATCGCACCGAGCGCTCCGACGAACGCCAGACCGTTGATCCCGCCCACGCCGAAACCAAGAACGATCGCCAGGAGTGCGCCGATGCCGGCACCACCGGAAATCCCCAGCACATAGGGATCGGCTAGTGGGTTGCGCAGCAACACCTGCAGCAGCGCGCCGGCAAGCGCCAGCAGACCGCCACAGGCGAAACCGGTGAGTGCACGCGGCAGGCGCAGGCTGCGCACCACGTCACCGGCGGTGCCGCCGCCGTCACCAACCAGGGTCGCCAGCACCTCGGCCGGGTTGATGGCTATGCTGCCCACCATCAGCGCCATGGCAATGCACAACTGCGACATTGCGGCAAGCACGGCCAGAATCAGCAAGGCACGGCGACGGGTGGGCATGGGGACCCTACTTCGGCGCGTAACGAACACCGACGAAGACGTTCGCCCCGGCGGTGGCATAACTGTAGGCCGTCTCGTAATACTTGTCGAAGATGTTGTTGGCACGTGCAAATAATACCCAGTCGCGCTGCAGACGGTAGTCGGCATAGAGGTTGACCAGACCATAGCCGCCGAGTCGGACGCGATTGGCCGGATCCTCGTAGCGGTTGCCGACCAGTTGCCACTCGCCACGCAGTTCCCAGTTGCCGAAGGTGCGGCTGAGGTAGCTGCTCATCTGCTGATCGGCACGGCGTGCCAGCCGATTGCCCTTGTTGGGCCCATCCTCCTCGTTACGCGGATCGAGAAAATCGACGGCAATCCCGCCTGCCCACTCCGTGAAGCGCCCATCGTAGGTCAACGTGAGTCCGCGTAAAAGCGCCTGGCTGACATTCACCGGCGCGAAGGTCGGTGGCCGAAAATCGATCAGATCGCTCACTTCATTATTGAAAATGATCGCCGAAGCACGATGGCTGCCCTGCTCCCAGTTGACACCAAGCTCGGTGTTCCTGGCCCTCTCGGGTTTCAGATCGGGATTGCCGCCGGCAAAGAAGAAGCTGGCGGGAAAGTAGAGTTCGTTGAAGGTCGGTGCGCGGAAAGCCGTTCCATAGGCGATGTGCGCACGCCATTGCGGTGTGAATTGGTAGCCATAGGATGCCGAACCGGTGGTCTCGCCGCCGAACTGCGAATTGTTGTCACGCCGCAAGTTGAGCTGCAACCGGTGTTTATCGAGGTTGCCGTTCCAGCCGGCAAGCCAGGATCCAATCGTGCGCTCGCTGACCGTATACGCAGTGCTGCCGGAAACCCTTTGCCTGGTGTACTCGGCCGCCAGCAGCGCCTCGCCAACCGGGAGCCGGAGGTCATTCTGCCACGACAACAGGTCCATATCGGTGCGGAAGGTAGCGTCTCTGACATTACCGACATAGTCCTTGCTGGCGTCGGTACTGCGACCAAGGCGCAAGGTGCTGGTCCATGCCGAATGCAGACGATTACGCGAGTAAATCGAGTAGGAGCCGACGTTCTGGTCGCTGCTGTAGTTCTTCGCTGCCCCCAGCGCACTGAAATCGTTGGCGTCGTAGCGGTTGGTACCGCTGCTCGCCAGCAGACTCACTCCGATCTCCTGGCCTTTTGCCGGACGAACGGCAAGGTTGGCACTCAGGTTCTTGTTGTAATAGCCATCGCGATCGCGGTTGTAAGACACGTTCCGCCGGTTGTTGCTGGCGTTGAAGCCATCGGTGTCGAGGTAGCCGGCCTGCACACTGTAGGAAACGACATCCGTTCCACCGGCAACGCCGACGCTGGTGTCGGTCGTGTTGTAGGAACCATAACCGCTGCTGGCGTTAAGGCGCGTTGGCCCCTCGCCACTACGGGTGAAGATCTGGATCACCCCGCCGATGGCGTCGGCCCCGTAGAGTGACGACGCCGGGCCACGCAGAATTTCGATGCGCTCGATCTGGTCCAGCGGAATGCGCGACAATGCCGCGCTACCGGTAGTTGCGGAACCGATGCGCAGCCCATCGATCAACACGATCGATTGATTGGTACTGGCGCCACGGATGAAAACCCCGCTGTTGGTGCCGGCACCGCCGTTGGCAACATACTGGATTCCCGGTTGGCGGGCCAGCAATTGCGCCAGCGTGGACTCCCCGGCCTGATCGATTTCGGCGCGCGTGATGACCGAGACATCACTGGTCAACTCATTGCTGCGGGTCGCCTGACGGGTTGCCGTGACCACAATCGAATCGAGTTGCTGATCGGCGGCATGCGACGCAGTCGAGAACAAGGCAGCGATGGTTGCGGCGAGCGTCGCGGTGGCAGCGGCGCGCGATGGGGTTGGATACATGACGGATTTCTCCCTGTTGCCGGTCAGCGTCCCCGCAAGCCGGCGAGCCATAAATACGGACTTGCGCGAGGGAGAACAGGCGCACAAGCGGCGAGCGTTCCGTGCCCGCTTCCCCGCGGCACTTCCGTCCACTAGTGTGCGAAGGCCGGTATCCGGGCTCGCAAGTCTTGACATGTCGCCTTCCCAGGCTTCCGCCCAGTGGCATTTCGACACGCCCACACTCGCTTACCGTTGCGGGGGCAGCACAGGCATGGTGTTTGATGAACACACACGCACCTGTTTCCCGTTTAACCGCGGCAGCGAAGCTGCACTGCGGCACCTTGCACGATCTTTCGCAGTCCGAGGTCTGCGAAAGATCGCATTATAGCTCGCCCACACCGTGCCGATCGCAGTTCGCCACCAAATGCGCCGTGCACGCAACAAACCTGATCCCTATGCGTCGCTTACACCTTGACCAGAAGGCCATGTTGAATCTATAGTCTGTCCCATGCTGAATGAACTGAACACACTCGAGAGCAAGATCTCCCAGGTGGTCACGCTGTGCCACAGCCTGCGCACCGAAAATGACGGACTCCGCGAGCAACTCGCGGCGGCTGAAGCCGAGAACGAACGCCTCGCTGAACGCATGGCCGCAGCCCGTTCCCGGATCGAACAACTGGCCGAACTATTGCCCGAATTCAAGGCCTGAAAATTTTTACCTGATGCCCAACGAAATCAATTTTCTCGACATCACCCTGTTTGGCAAGAAATATCGCGTTGCCTGTCCACCTGATCAACACGCGGCGTTGCTGAACGCTGCGGCCTATGTTGATGGCAAAATGCGCGACATCGCGGAGAAGACGAAGAGCACTCTAGCCGAGCGAATTGCAGTCATGACGGCGCTCAACATCGCCCACGAGCACCTTGGGCTCAATCAGGAAGCAGCACAACAGAATCAGAAAAATGAATTCGAAATAGGGCTGGACATGGACGCCGTTAAGCGTAGAATCTTTTCCATGGAGGCAGAGTTGGAGTCGGTGCTGAAAGCTGAATAGAGTTTGCATCACTGTTTTTGGCTTCCAAGAGAGTTCCCTGCGGTGTTTGTTAAGGTCATAAATTCCTTGAACCAATGTAGATTGGCATTGGTTGCGGACCATAGAAACCGCTGTTGTGTGCCCCCCCAGTCGGGAGTACCTGATGCGGAAGGGAAGTGACCTAACTGAACCCAGGTTCAGGATGCCGGCCTGACGGCACTCGCGGGGACAAAATTCAAAAGCGCGGAATTCCTATTCCGCGCTTTTTTTGCCTCTGTTTCTGCTGTTGTCTCTGTTTCTGCTGGTATCCCAATTCCGGAAATGGCGAATAACCCTCCTTGATTCAAGGTGGTTCTTGACCTTGCACCCATAGCCGGCCTCCGATAGCGACCGGCAAAATGGTCACTGGCCTGCGTTGCGTTCAGCCAAGAGCCGCGAGCAGGAAATCCTGGACGACGCGCACCTGCGATTCCTCGAGGAACATCGGTGCATGACCGACGTCCGGCACCTCGACGAGTTTCGCCTGCGGCCCTCTGGTGGTCATCTCGCTCGCCGTGGCATGCAAGAGGATGTCCGACTGGGCGCCGCGCAGCACCATCGTCGGGCAACGAATGGCATCGTACATGGGCCACAGACTGACTTCCTTGGCTTCCAGGAAAGCCTTCTGGTAGGGCGCGGCGATCGCCCGGTCGTAGTCCATCTCGAAACCGCCACCCGGCTTCTGGCGCGTTCCGACCACGGTCATGTAGCGCCATTGCGCATCGGTAAGCTTGCCGAAGGGTGCACAGACGAGACGCACATAGGCTTCGGCCTCGGCGAGGTCTGCGAAATCCGGGGCCTTGCCGAGATATTCGCCAATCCGTTGCAACGCGTCGAGGGCGATCAACGGCCCGACATCGTTGAGCACCATGCGACTGATCGGCGAGCCGGGAAGACTCGCGAGAAACATGCCGATCAGCCCGCCCATCGAGGTCCCAAGCCAGTGCACCGAATCCACACCAAGACGAGCGATCAATACCATCATGTCGTTGGCGTAGGTCGGCAAGGCGTAGTCGTCGGAAAAGAACAGGCGATCACTGCGCCCACGCCCCACCACATCCGGACAAACGACCCGATAGTCGCCGGCCAGCGCATTGGCCAGAACGTCGAAATCACGCCCGTTGCGAGTCAGGCCGTGCACGCAGAGCAGCACGCGTTCATTCGCTGGATCGCCCCACTCAGTGTAGGCCATGCGGTGCAGCCCATGCGGGCCCAGGCACGACACCGATCCTTCGCGCATCGCCTGCAGGCGGCAGCCAGCCTCCTGGCCGCGCCGCGCGCTGACCACCAGTTCCTCAAAATCCTTGAGTATCGCCATGATCAAGCCCTTTGGTCGTTCAACTTCGGTTTCACAGAGTATCCCCGGATCCGGTGAAGGAAGTCAATTGCCAACGCCCGGCGCCAAGCCTGAACCCCCCGGCAGCGACGCCCGTCATGACACGCTGGACGGCTTCAGGCGCGTTTACGCCCGTTGATCATCGCACGTACCAGGTTCTCGCGGTGCAGGAGACTCTCCCAAACCACCCCGAGCAGATGTCCGGCAACCAGCAACAGTGTGCAGTTGGTCGCTGCTTCGTGTGCTTCCTTGATGGCGTCGATCGTTGCGTCACTGCTCTCGACCAGCAGCGCAGCCAGCGGCCCCATGGCCTTGTCCGCGCCGTACAGCGCCAGACCGGTGACAATGGTTGCGGCCAGACTCAGCAGCAAGGCGACGATCATTGCGCCACCGGCAGGGTTATGCCCCAGGTAGCGTGCGGCGCGCAGGGTCAGTGCATCCTTGAGGTAGCCGAAGCTTTCGCGCGGGCCACGCACGAAATCGCTGAAGCGGGCATGGCGTGGGCCGACGAAACCCCAGACCACCCGCCAGAGCAACATCCCGGCAATCAGATAACCGGCCCAAACGTGTATAAGTTGCAGCCACTCACCACTCAGGCGGTCCTGAAGGGCTTCGAACAACTCACCCTCGGAGAGGTAGGCCGTGCAGAAACTGATAACCAGGGTCCAATGAAACACGCGGACCAGCGGATCCCAGACCGGGATCTCGGGAAAATCGATAGTACTCATGGCTCGTTCTGGTAGCACCTCCCCGCCGACGGCAGAGAGGGAGATCAATCGATCAGGCGATAGTTGCCTGGTGGATTACTTGCTGTCTGCGGCAACCAGCGCCCCGGTACTGATCTCGTAGTGTACCTCCCACTTCTTGCCGTCGCTGCCGTTGATCTTCACTTCCCAGGTCTTCTTGCCCTTCTTGGTATCTTCATAGACCTTGGTCACGTCACCCGGATGCGCCTTGAGCGCCATCTCGACGGCCTGCTCCTTGGTAATGGTCGGTGCGGGAGCCGCCACGCTGGTGGGAGGGGCGCCCTTGGCGTCGACAGCAAAGGCGGTGCCGGCAAAAGCACTGGCCAGGACCAACAGGGCAGCGGCGCGAAATGTGGTCGTCTTGTTCATTCGTTTTGTCTTTCAGTAATACTGCAGGGAGAGAAGCGTGGCCATGCTGCTCCGGTCGTTGTTCCGGGCCAGCACAATGCCACTCTAACGTGGCATCCTTAAATCAATCTTAGTCGCCCGACAGATCCTGACCACACTTCGCCGAACGCCCCCGTGTCACCCCTGGATCGACGCTGCGCACGGCCGGCGCGGATTACACCCCCGGCTGCAGCACCACCGTTACCTCGACTTTGCGCCCTGCCCTGAGCACCTCCAGAGGCACCCGGTCACCGATGCGGTGTTCGTCGAGGCGAGCGAGCAGTTTGCCAACCGAGTCCACCGGCTTGCCATCCACCGCGGTAATCACGTCACCCGGTACAATGCCGCCATCCGGGGAAATCGTGGATCCCTTGAGCCCGACGATGTCCGCGGCAGAACCAGGAGCGACACGCAGGATGACCACGCCTTCGACCCCCATCAGCCTCTTCAGACGAGTGTTGAGACCCTCGTCCCCTTCAATGCCCACGACCGGCCGTACATACTTGCCACCGGCAATCAGTTGCGGTACGACGCGATTCACCGTATCAACGGGGACCGCAAAGCCAATCCCGGCGCTTGCACCACTGGGACTGTAGATTGCCGTGGTAATGCCGATCAGCCGCCCCGCCGAGTCGAGCAGCGGCCCCCCCGAATTGCCGGGGTTGATCGCGGCGTCGGTCTGGATCAGATGCTCTATCGTGCCGCCCTTTTCCCCGCCCAGGGAGCGGTCGAGGGCAGAAACGATGCCAGTCGTGAGGGTCCAGTCGAGACCAAACGGATTGCCGATGGCAAACACCTTCTGCCCGACCTTCAGATCGGCGCTGCGACCGATCGGGACCGCCGGCGGCCGCCTGAAACCGACACCGATTCTGAGGACGGCGATATCGTGTGCTGGCGAAACCCCTACCAGCAACGCCTGGTAGCTGCGTCCGTCGGCGAGTTTGACCGACGCTTCGCTGGCGTTCTCGATGACGTGATAGTTGGTGATCACATGTCCGGCAGCGTCCCAGATAAACCCTGAGCCGGCACCACGAGGCACCGTAAACACATTACGCGTCCAGAAATCCCTGACCTGCGCCTTGGTCGTGATGAACACCACCGAATCGCGAGCGTGTTCGAACAATTCGATGGTCGCCTTTTCGTCGGCGGCGAGATCACCGCGCGCTGTCACCGTTCGCGGTGTGGCCTGCTCGGGAGCAAACCAGTCTCGGATCAACGGTACGCCATGCCAGAGCACGACGAGCAGAGCACCCGCCAGCATGAGCAAAGTCAAGCGGGACCGGAAGCCGTCGCGAACGGGCATCGATGGTCTCCAGATAGTAATCAGGACAGTCGCTCGCCTTACCCGGGGCCGGCAGAGCGGACGCGGGCGCGCAGGTCGTCGAGTTCTTCCATCAAATCCGCCACCAGTGCCGCCAGTTCCGGCACCGCCTCGAAGTCGCGTTCCAGTTGTCGCATGCGCCGCGCACGCCGCAGGCTGGGGCTGGAAAAACACCAAACACCGGCGACGCTCTCGGCGTGCGGGAACAGCCCCTCCTCGATATGGCGCAGCAGCCACGAGGGTTCGACGGTACACGCGGCGGCCAGCTGTTCCAGGGTCAGCCAGCTATTCTCCATCAGGCTGCCGATCAGGATCTCCTCGTCACGCATGGCCTAGGTCCTCTCTTGTTGGCGTGGGTCGAAGGCGAGTTCCCGCGCCATGGTTTCGTACAGGGCGCGTGCTTTCGCCGTGGCGGCTGGCGGCAGTACCACCTGCAAATCGAGCAGCAAGTCGCCCGGCGGCGTGCCCGGGATACCCTTGCCGCGCACCCTCAGTTGCCGCCCGCTCTGTGCGCCCTCGGGGATGCGGACCTTGACACTGCCTTGCGGCAAGGCGACCGCCACCACCGCGCCCAGCGCCGCCTCCCATGGCGCCACCGGCAGGCTGAGATAGAGATCGCGCCCTTGCGCGCGGAAGCGTGCATGCGGCCTGAAACGGACTTCCAGCATCAGATCTCCGGCCGCTGCGCCACCGCTGCCCGGCGCACCCTGGCCAGTCAGGCGGATGATCTGGCCGGCATACACGCCTTGCGGGATTTTCACGTTCAGCGTCCGTGTATCGAGCGTGACCCGCCCTTGTGCGTCAGTCCGCGGCGCTCGCAAGGAAATCTGGCGGGTGGCGCCCGTGAACGCGTCTTCGAGGTCCAGCAGCACCTTGGCATGATGGTCTTCGCCCCGCGCCTGAAAATGTGCTCGCTGGCCTTGAGCAAAGCCGCGCGCGCCACCTGTGCGTCCGAAGAGTTCGGCAAAGAAGTCGGAAAAATCGGCGGCTTCGCCCGGCGCAAAACCGCGCCCCGAAAACTCGAAACCCGCATCCCAGTCGGGCGGTGGCTGAAAGTCCTGTCCAGGTTGGTAGCCACGCCCCAACTGGTCATAAGCGGCTCGTTTCTCGGGGTCGGAGAGCACCGCATTGGCCTCGTTGAGTTCCTGCATGCGCGCTTCGGCGTTGGCTTCCTTGGAAACATCCGGGTGATACTTGCGCGCCAGCTTGCGGAATGCCTTCTTCACCTCCTCCGCCGTGGCCTCGCGCGGCACCCCGAGAATCTGGTAATAGTCCTTGAATTCCATACGCGATCCTCAATTTACAACGGTGGCGGCCTAAAGATAGCAAATGCAGACGGGCATCGCCATCAGGATATTGAAGTCTATCGAAAGGCCCCCAAATAGCAATCGCAGCGCCAGTCTTGGCGCCCCTAACCATCGTAAGGAGGACTGAACATGATGTACCGCTCCCTGTTTCCCCGCGACGTTTTGGCGGAACTCAACCGGTTGCAGCGCGAAATGCAACAGGCTTTCCACCTTTCCCCGAGCATCCGCGGTATCGCCCGTGGCGGATTCCCGGCGATGAATGTCGGCGGCACACCGCAATCGGTAGATATCTTCGCCTTCGCGCCGGGTATCGACCCGGCCACCCTGGACGTGCAGATCGAAAAGGGCGTGCTGACGGTTGCCGGCGAGCGCAAGCGTGAATTGCCCGGCGAAGAAGCCACAGTGCACATCGACGAGCGTTTCGACGGACGCTTCCGGCGAGTGGTCACCCTGCCCGATGACGTCGATGCCAACGCCGTAGAAGCCAAGTACCGCGACGGCGTGCTGCGCATCAGTATCGGTCGCAAGCAGTCCGCGCAACCACGCCGTATCACCATTCAGTAAGGAGGATCGAACATGTCCGACAATAGCCCCGTCAAGAAAGAAACCGCCGCGGACGAAGCTGCGCTGCTGCCGCCGGTCGATGTCGTTGAAGACGCTTCGGGAATCACCTTGTACGCCGACCTGCCCGGTGTACCCAAGGAGAAGCTGAATCTGCATGTCGAAGCTGACACGCTGACGATCGAAGGTGAGATCGATCTGGAAATGCCAGGCGGCATGGAAGCCAGCCACGCCGAAGTTAGCCTGCCGCGTTACCGGAGAGTGTTCACCTTGTCAAAGGAACTCGACGCGAGCAAGGTCAGCGCCGAGTTCAGCAACGGCGTACTCAGACTCGCGATCCCGAAAGCCGAACACGCACAACCACGCAAGGTCCAGGTCAAGATCTTGTAAACCGCACGGGCGGGGGCACACCCCGCCCGCCGAAAGACATCCGAAAGCCAGGACCACCAGAGAGAAGTGGCTCCTGAAGACCGTCGATGAACGCCCGGCAGAACCTCTCATACCCCCGCGATGTCCGCTGCTCAGGGCGAATTGCGGATCCCCCCGGCAGCGGTACGCCGCAAGCATTCGAGGTAAGCGGTCGCATCGATGGGTCCACCCTGCCGTTGTGCATCCCAGAGCGCTTCGCCGAGACATTCGATGAGTGCGTGTTCAGTGGCATGCACGTCGAGGCGACCGCGCAGGGTCTGGTAGGCGGCACGAATTCCGGGCGGCTGGTCGATACTGATCTGTTCGGCGACAGCCAGGTGCAGTGAAAGGTGGAGAAAGGGGTTCATTTGCCCGTTTTCGGGCGTAAATTCCTGCTCCAGCGCGGTTGCCGGATTTTCGAGGAGGGCGTGGTATTCAGGATGGTGCAGGATCAGATCGGCGGCCGTGACCTCGGCGCCTTCAAGAAACACGCGCTCCCGATACTTTCGCCAGGCTTCGCAGAAGAACTGGCGTACCTGATCACGACTGGGATTGAACATCGGCTTTCGCTGTTGAGGTGCTGATCAAGGCGGTGACCACGGCATTCTGCAGCAAGCGGCTGCCGCACCCCGGGCGCGGCGCGATCTGCCCGGTCCCGTAGCTGCCGATCAACGGCAAGCCTGGAAAACGGCGACGTATGCAGTCGACGTCATGGTCTTCACCGCCGTAGAAATAGGGACCGCGGCCGATACAGGAGAACATGATCGCCGCCGCCGGGTCGGGTACTGCGACAGCCAGGCGTTCGACGCTTCGGTGCATGTCAGCGGCGGTCGACTGTGGTGTGCGCATCGCCCAGGCGAGTCGCTGCCCCGGCACCACACGCTCGGCAAGGGTCAGCGACTTGTCCGGGTTCGCGGCGATGATGGCGATCGGGTGACAGGCGGCTTCGTCGAAGGCAAGTCGCTCGCCGACACTTCCCAAGTTGTCGATCAGGAAGGCACACAGCGAAGCCAAAGGCAGCTTCGCCTGCCTGCGATGGTCCACCGGCAGGCTGCGTAGCAATTGATCGAGCGCACTTTGCCCTCCCAGCCTGAGCAGATCATAGGCGCGGCTGCTATCGACCGCTGAGGGCTCGCCGAGGAGGCGCCAACCCCGGGAGACGCCGATGTCGATCCGGGTACCGAAAAGCTGCACGCTGCAGTGTCCGGCCAGACGGCTTTGCTGCCAGGCGACGGGTTCGACGTGCCCTGGGTGCCCGGCGAAGCTGCCACCGAAATGCTTCTCCCGTGCATCGCCCCAGGCACACGGAAAATGGCTGCCTGCATAACTCAGGTTCGGCTCGACGGAATCTGCGACGGCTTCCCGATGACCCAGTGCGAGATGACCGGCAAACACCATTACCGCGGCGGCCGGTCGATCGAGCACCCAACCGCTTTCGGTGAAAACGCCGGCGGCAATGCCCCCGGCGAGTTGGATGCAGCGCGCCGCACGCGCCACGGCGGTAACGGTGCGCTGCGCGTCCCGGGAGAAGTCCGGGGTCAGAAACATCAGCACTCCGTTGGCCTGACGTTCAGCGGTCCTGGCAAGTGCTCGCCGGAAGGCTTCTTCAGCGAGCGCGGGCAGCGCGTCGTTGCCCACGACCAGGGCGCTGGCAACGCTCATCGGGAGGGTGCCGTGACAGCATCAGCACTCATCCCGGGATAGGCACAGAGATCGGCGATGTCGCAGCGCCAGCATTCGGGGCGGCGCGCCTTGCAAACGTAGCGCCCATGCAGGATCAGCCAGTGATGGGCCGAATGCCTGAACTCTGCGGGCACCGCCTCAAGCAGTTCGCGCTCCACAGCCAGTGGCGTCCTGCCAACGGCCAGACCGGTACGCCTGGCGACCCGGAAGATGTGCGTGTCGACGGCAATTGTCGGCTCCCCAAAGGCAATGTTGAGGACCACGTTGGCCGTCTTGCGGCCAACCCCCGGCAGGGCTTCAAGGGCCACGCGCGAGCCCGGCACTTCGCCACCGTGCCGGGCGAGCAACTGCTGACAGGTGGCAATGATGTTCCGGGCCTTGCCCTGATAAAGTCCGATGCGCTTGATGTACTCGGCCAAGCCACTCTCACCGAGGGCCAATATTGCCTGCGGCGTTGACGCGTCGGCAAAGAGCCGGCTGGTGGCGAGGTTGACGCTCTTGTCCGTGGCCTGCGCGGAAAGGATCACGGCAATCAGTAGCTGGAAGGTCGTAGCGTAGGTCAGTTCGGTGAGCGGGTTCGGATTCGCGGCCCGCAGGCGGACGAAGAGGTCATGACAGCGTGCGCTGTCCATCCTCTGCGACCCCGGCGCCGCCTCAGGCACGGTCGGCGGCGGGCAGCGGCGAGTGCTGCGAGCCGGTCTTGCGCGCAACTGCGCGGGCTTCGATCCAGTTCTTCCAGGCAATCAGACAGCCAAGCAGGATGAAGGCTCCGGGTGGCAGTATCGTCAGCAGGAAGCCAGGGTAGTCGGTCGGCAACAACTGCAGCGGCCGCAGTGCCGGAATAACCATGTCGATCCCGGAAAACAGCGTGCCGGCGCCGATCAACTCGCGCAGACCACCGAGCAGAGCCAGCGTCCATAACATGCCGATACCCATGAAAACGCCGTCGAAGATCGATTGCAGCGGCGGATTCTTGTTGGCGAATGCCTCGACGCGGGCGAGCACGATACAGTTGGTGACGATCAGCGGGATGAAGATGCCCAGCACCAGGTACAGGTCATGGAACTGGGCGTTGAATACCAGATCGACGACAGTCACCAGGGCCGCGACGATGAGAATGAAAACCGGGATACGAATCTCATGCGGGATCAGGTTGCGCAGCGAGGCAACAGCAGCGTTGGATATCGCCATGACGACGATCGTCGCCAGCGACAACATGACGCCATTGACCAGATTGGTGGTCACCGCCAGTAACGGACAAAGGCCAAGGATCTGCACCAGGCTGGTGTTCTGGTGCCAGACACCGTTGGCTTTGATCTGGCGGAATTCTTCGCGGCTGATCATCTCGTCCCTCCTGGATTTGGCATCGAATTGGCATCAGCAAAAAGTTGCCCGCGATTCTCGGCAACGTAGCGCAACGCCTTGTGCACGGCCTTGATCACGGCTCGCGGAGTGACCGTTGCGCCGGCAACCGAGTCGAAGCGACCATTGTCCTTCCTGACCCGCCATTCCCGGTCGCCCACATTCGCCAATGAAAGACCGTCGAACTGACTGATCCAGGGATGTTCCTTGTTCTTGTCCTTGCGAGGGTCGATGTAGTCGCCGAGGCCGGGTGTCTCCTTGTGCTGCGTGACGCGCACGCCGAGCAGCGTGCCATCGGCACCGACGGCGAGCAGCAGCCGGATTTTTCCCGAATAGCCATCGGGTGCAACGGCTTCGAAGACCAGCGCGCTGAGCTTCCCGGCCTTGCGCGCGCGATACGCCGTCGACGCCTCGTCGAGGCCAAGAGCGGCGCTGGGCGCGAGTGGCAGGCGGTCCTGCAAGAGATCGTTGTCGTAGACTTCTCGCGGCAGCACCTCCGCGATCAGTTTCATCTTTTCCGCCGCCGCCGCGGCTTCGATCGCCGGCTGGGTCCACAGGAAAGCGGCAGCCAGCAGACTGGTGAACACCACTACGAAGATCAACAGGATGACCGCCGTGCGCACCGCCATGCGGGCAGCGGCCGGTGGTGTCTTCACCGGCGGCGTCATCGCTCGTTCTTCATGCCGAAAATCGGCGGCTGAGTGTACATGTCGATCAGCGGCACGCAAAGATTCAGCAACAGAACAGCGAACGCGACGCCGTCCGGATAGCCGCCGAAGACGCGAATGATGTAGGCGGTCAATCCGGCCGAAAAACCGAAAATCAGTTTGCCCCGGCTGGTCGTACATCCAGAAACCGGATCGGTAACGATGAAGAAGGCGCCCAGCATCGCGCCACCGGAAAACAGATGAAACAGCGGATCGGCAAACTGCTGCGGGTTCCAGACCGACAAGGCGCCAGCCAGCAGCGACAGGCCAGCGATGAACCCGAGCGACGCATGCCAGCTGACGATCCCTCGCTGCCACAACCACAGTCCGCCGAAAAGATAACCGGCGCTGACCCATTCCCAGCCACGACCGGCGAAATTGCCGAAAACCTCCTGGGTGCTCAACAAGGCCTGCACATCGACGCTGCCCTCGCCGAGTTTCAGACCGGTCTTCAATGCATCGAGCGGGGTCGCGCCGCTCATCACATCGATGCGCGGCGCAAGACCGGCAATGATCTGGACCTGTTCCGCGAGACTCAGCTTGAGACCGAGCGCCGGCCATTGCGACATCAGGGCCGGAAACGAGACAATGCATACGGCGAAGGCGATCATCGCCGGATTGAAGGGATTCTGTCCCAGTCCGCCGTAGAGGTGTTTGGCGACGACGATCGCACAGAGAGTTCCGACAACAACCAGCCACCATGGCGCCAGGGGTGGAAATGCCAGTGCGATCAGCCAGGCGGTGACCAGCGCGCTGCCATCGCTCAGGAACAGCGTGATTGGCTTGCCACGAATCCATAACATCAGCGCCTCTCCGAGAAGCGCCGCAAGGCTGGCAAGCAGGATCTGCAGCACGATACTCGCGCCGACCAGCCAGACGTACGCAGCGATCCCGGGCAACAGTGCGGCAAGCACCTGCAGCATCACCCGTCGCACACTGGTCTGCGCGAGCACGTAGGGCGGGGTGGAGTAGTCCATCACTCGGTGGGGTGCTCCGGTCTTGTCAGGGTTTCCGGGGGAGAGCCTACCAGCGGCGCGGCCGAAGTCAGTAGCGCCAGCCGTCTGGCCTCGATGGCGGCAATCTCCTGCTTCTGCTCGACGGTCAGTTGTTCGGTGTTGCGTGGCAGCACCGCTGCGCGCTGGGCACGGGCACGCTCCATCGCGGCGGCAATCTTGGCTTTCCTGACCGCCTCGGCGTCGGTCACCGGCAACGCCTCAGCAGCCGGCAACACCGCAGACGTGGTCGTCTCGGTATTCGCTGGTGCAACCTTCTTCTCTGAGGTCCTGGCGGCAGCAGCCTTCGCCAATCGCTCGGCTTTCTCGGCCTGCTCGCGCTCAGCACGCGCGTTGCGCAGTTCGAAGCGCGCCTTGGCAGCGTCCGCAGCCTGCTTTTCCTTCTCGCGCGACCAGATTTCACTCTTGGCAAAGCGGAAGTACTGCACCAGCGGAATGTGTGACGGGCAGACGTAGCTGCAACAACCACATTCAATGCAGTCGAAGATATGGTATTCCTGGGTCTTCCCGAAGTTCCGGGCGCGCGCGAACCAGTACAGTTCAAAAGGCTGCAACTCATGCGGACAAACGTCGGCGCAGGCGCCGCAACGGATGCACGGCATCTCCGGCGGGTTCGGCGGAAACAAGGTCGGCGAACCCGCGATGATGCAGTTCGTAGCCTTGACCACCGGCGCCGCAAGGTCACCGATTTCAAAGCCCATCATCGGCCCGCCCATCAGATAGCGGCTGGTGTCGGCTTTCGGCTTGCCGAGCGCGACCACCTCCCGCATCGGTGTACCGAGTAACACTTCCCAGTTGCGCGGCTGTTCGACATTGCCGGTCAGGGTGACGATGCGTGAAATCACCGGCTCACCGTGGGCCAGCGCACGATAGGCGGTATAGGCAGTGGCCACGTTGAAACACTGCACACCGAGTTCGGTCGAGCGCTTGCTGGCCGGAACCTCCTTGCCGGTAAGCACACGGATCAACTGCTTGGCGCCGCCGGCGGGGTAGCGTGTCGGGACGGCAACCACTTCATGGTCCTCGCCAAGGCGCCGCACCGCGAGCCGCATGGCGGCGACGGCCTCGGGCTTGTTGTCCTCGATACCGATCAGCACTCGTCGGGCCGCCAGCAAATCACGGAAGATGGCGGTGCCGCGCACGATCTCTTCGGCACGCTCGCGCATCAGCAGGTCGTCGCAGGTCATGAAAGGCTCGCACTCGGCGCCATTGATCACCAAGTGTTCGACGGGCACGGTGCGGGCCGCGGTCAGCTTGGCATGGCTCGGAAAAACAGCCCCGCCAAGGCCCACGACGCCCGCGTCACGCAGCAGCTCGCGCACACGCTCGGGTGCCAGACTGCGGTGGTCGAGCGGCGTACGGGCAATCCACTGCTCACGACCATCCGGCTTGATGACCACCGACAGGGTCGGCAAGCCGGAAGGGTGCGCGGCCACATGCTGTTCGACAGCCAGCACGGTGCCGGACGTCGGCGCATGCACCGCTGCCGACATCCAGCCGTCGGCAGCACCGATCACCTGCCCTTTGAGCACCTGTTCACCGGCCTGCACCAGAGGATTCGGCGCGCCACCGAGGCTCTGGTGGAGCGGCACGTACAAGCGTACCGGCATCGGCGCCTGACCGATCGGCGACTGCACCGAAGGCGCCTTGCGGGTCTGTGGCTTGACGCCCCCCTTGAAACTGAACAGTTGCTGCAACATTCCGGGCAACTCAGGCCGCCCGCTTGATTTCGATCACCGGATATTTCCATTTCCAGTTGTCAATGTTTTCGGCGATCGGCTGCATGATAATACACTCGACCGGACAGGGCTTGATGCACAGTTCACAGCCCGTGCACAGTGGCTCGACAATGGTGTGCATCTGCTTGGCAGCCCCGACGATGGCATCAACCGGACAGGCCTGGATACACAATGTGCAGCCAATGCACGTCTGTTCGTCGATGAACGCTACCTGCTTCGGCTTTTCCTCAGCCTCCAGCGGCTTGACTTCGCGACCGAGCAGATCGGCGAGCTTGCGCACCCCATCGATGCCACCCGGTGGGCACAGGTTGATCTCCACCTCGCCAGCGGAAATGGCTGCGGCGTAGGGTTTGCAACCCGGATAACCACACTGGCCGCATTGCGTCTGCGGCAGGATCGCTTCGATCTTTTCGACCAGCGGGTCGCCTTCGACCTTGAACCTGATCGACGCATAGCCGAGCGCAGCACCCAGCACGACGGCGCCAAGCGCCATGATCGCCAGGGTGGTGATCATTGATACTTGTCCAGCCCGGCAAAACCCATGAAAGCCAGGCTCATCAACCCGGCGGTGACCATGGCAATAGCCGTCCCACGAAAACAGGTCGGCACATCGGCGCCCTCGACGCGTTCGCGGATACCCGCAAAGAGCACGAGGACCAGCGAAAAGCCGATCGCGCTGGCAGCACCAAAGAGAAGAGACTCGACGAAGTTGTACTTGTTGGCCACGTTCAGCAACGGCACCCCGAGGACCGCGCAGTTGGTGGTGATCAGCGGCAAGTAAATGCCGAGCACCTGGTGCAGCAGGGGGCTGGTCTTCTGGATCACCATCTCGGTGAGCTGGACGATGGCGGCGATGGTGACGATAAAGGACAAGGTCCGCAGGTACTCCAGTCCGAAGGGCATCAACAGGTAGTGGTCGATGACGTAGCTGGCACCGGTGGCGACGGTGAGCACGAAGGTCGTCGCCGCGCCCATGCCGAAAGCCGTCTCCAGCTTCTTGGAAACGCCCATGAACGGGCACAGGCCAAGAATCCTGACCAGGACAACGTTATTGACCAGGACAGCGCCGATGATGATGAACAGATAGTGGGTCATGGTTCGCGTGAGCAGGAGACGGTGCACTCCAGGGCGCAGCGATTATCCCTTGTCAGGTGCGCGCATACAACCACGTTATGCGTACCGCTATCGGAACTCAAACACGGCGGTGCCTGGCGATCGCAGCCGCCGCTTCTGCGACCAGTTCGGGACCGCGGTAGATAAAGCCCGTGTACAGTTGCACCAACCGCGCCCCAGCGGCGATTTTCGCCGCTGCATCAGCACCGCTGATGATGCCACCAACGCCGATGATCGGCACTTCACCGGCCAGGGCAACGGCCAGTTTGTTGAGGACCGCATTTGACATCGCCAGAAGCGGTGCGCCGGACAGACCACCCGCCTGCTCGGCGTTAGGCAAGCCTTCGACGCCGACGCGTGCAAGCGTGGTATTGGTGGCGATGACGCCGTCCATGCGATGCCGGCAAAGCAGCGCTGCAATCGCATCAACTTGCGAGTCGTCAAGGTCCGGGGCAATTTTCAATGCCAGCGGCACATACTTGGCATGCCGATCGGCGAGCCGGGACTGCCCGCTTTTCAGGCTTCCGAGAAGGGCATCAAGCGCTTCGTCGCGCTGTAGCTCACGCAGATTTCTGGTGTTTGGGCTGGAGACATTGACCGTCACGTAACTGGCCGCGGCATAGACGCGTTCGAGACAGAATAGATAGTCGTCGGCGGCCTTGTCGATCGGGGTATCGAAGTTCTTGCCAATATTGATGCCCAGGATACCGCCGCGGCGCGGGAAATCGGCCGCGTCGACATGGGCCAACAGTTGGTCAACGCCGTCGTTGTTGAAACCCATGCGATTGATGATTGCCTGTCTTTCCGGAATGCGGAACAGGCGCGGTCTGGGATTCCCGGGCTGCGGACGCGGGGTGATGGTACCGATCTCGATGAAGCCGAAACCCAGCGCGGCCAGCGCGTCGATGTGTTCGCCGTTCTTGTCCACACCGGCGGCCAGGCCAACCGGATTGGGGAAATTGATCCCCATGACCGACACCGGATCCGGCGGCACCGGCCTGGCCAGAAGGCAGGTCGCTCGCGCTGCCTTGAGCCAGTCGACGCCGGCCATGCCGATGCCGTGCGCGGTTTCGGGGTCTAGGGTAAACAACAACTGGCGCAGCACGGAATACAACATGCGCGTATTCTACCGCTTCGCAGCAGGCAACGCCTCGTTTCCGGGTTTCTAGCGCACGTTGAGGACGCGGCGCGGCCGCAGGTTGCCCGCTGCATCGACCTCGCCGAGGCCGAGCAGACGCTCCCCGGCATAGACGCGGCATCGCCCGGCAAGTGCGGCAGTGCTGACCGGATTTCCATGCACGAAACGTTGCCCCGCCAGTTCCTCGATAGATACCGCCGGCAGACTCTGAAGCAGCGTATCTGGCGCCAATAGCCAGATCACGCGATCGGACTCCGGCATTTCGGCAAGCTGATCCAGAGTCACCGCGTCGACAATCGACAACACGCCGACCGCGACTCGTCGCAAAGCGGTCAGGTGCGCTGCACTAGCAAGCGCAGCCCCGAGATCCTCGGCCAGGCTACGTACATAGGTACCCTTGCTGCAGGCAATACGCAAGCGACAGCGGTCGCCCGAAAAATTCAGCAACTGCAACTCGTGTACCGTCACCTCACGCGCCTCGCGCTCGACTTCGATACCCTGGCGGGCCAACTCGTAGAGCGGTCTGCCATCGCGCTTCAGCGCCGAGTACATCGGCGGAATCTGGCGAATCGGCCCACGGAAACGGTGCAGAGCGGCTGCAAGTTCGTTCTCTCCAAAATCCACCGGACAGCGCATGATCACCGCCCCGTCGGCGTCACCGGTGTCGGTCCTGACCCCGAACTGGAGTTCGGCTTCATAGGTCTTGTCGGCCGCGAGCAGGTCGACCGAGAACTTGGTGGCTTCACCGAAACAAAGAGGCAGCAGACCGCTGGCCAGAGGATCGAGCGTCCCGGTGTGCCCCGCCTTGGCCGCAGAAAAGAGACGCCGTGCGGCCTGCAACGCCGAGTTCGACGACATGCCGGTCGGTTTGTCAAGCAGCAGCACGCCATCCACGCGCCGCCAGGCCTTTCTGGCGGTCAAATCAGGCCTGATGGTCTTGATCCGAGATCGCCACGGCCTCGCTGATCAGCTTCGACAACTGCGCGCCGCGTTCCAGCGATTCGTCAAACACGAAATGTAGTTGTGGCGTCATGTGTATGCTGATGCGCTTGCCCAACTCGCTGCGCAGAAATCCTGCCGCCTTTTCCAGGCCCTCCTGCACCAATTCGAGTGTGTCGCTGCCGGCGAGACTACTGAAGAAGATTTTGGCGTGCGCGTAGTCGGGACTCACCTGCACATCGGTCAGACTGATCATCCCGACGCGCGGGTCCCGGAGTTCGGTCCGGATCACCTCGGCAAGTTCACGGCGAATTTGTTCGGCAATCCGGTCCCGTCGGGAAAACCCCCTGTTGGTAGCCACTTACAGCGTCCTGGCAACTTCCGTGACGTCATACACTTCGAGTTGGTCGCCCTCCTCGTAGGCACTGAAATTCTTCAGTGAGAGGCCGCATTCAAAGCCCCCGCGAACCTCCCTGACGTCATCCTTGAAACGCTTCAAGGACTCGATTTCGCCATCCCAGACGACGATGTGGTTGCGCAGCAGCCGCGCACGGGAACTTCGCTTGATGACTCCTTCAAGCACGTAGCAGCCGGCGATGGTGCCGATGCGGGTGGCGCGGAACACCTGCCTGATCTCGACCAGACCAGTGATGTCCTCCCGCTTCTCGGGTGAAAGCATGCCGGACAGTGCAGCCTTCACTTCATCCACCGCATCGTAAATGATATTGTAGTAGCGGATATCGACGCCTGCGGTTTCTGCCGCCTTGCGTGCACCGGCGTCGGCACGCGTATTGAAGCCGATGATGACCGCCTTCGAAGCCTGCGCCAGATGGACGTCGGACTCGCTGATCGCGCCCACCGCCGCGTGAATGACGTTGACCTTGACTTCGCCGGTCGACAACTTCTGCAGGGACTGCACCAGGGCTTCCTGGGAGCCCTGTACGTCGGCCTTGATGATCAGTGCCAGGACCTTGGCTTCCGCTTCAGTCATCTGATCGAGAATGCTCTCGAGATTCGCTGCCTGCTTGGTTGCCAGTTTGACATCGCGATACTTGCCCTGACGGAACAGGGCAATCTCGCGCGCCTTGCGCTCGTCCGCCAATACCACGGCTTCCTGCCCGGCAGCCGGGACATCCGAGAGACCCAGGATTTCGACCGGAATCGACGGACCGGCCTCCTTGATGACCTTGCCGTTTTCGTCGAGCATCGCCCGTACCCGACCAAACACCTGACCGGCAAGCAACACGTCACCCTGGCGCAGCGTTCCGGACAGAACCAGCATCGTGGCCACTGGCCCGCGCCCTCGGTCCAGGCGGGCCTCGATGATCAGGCCCTTGGCCGGCGCCTTCCTCGGCGCCTTCAATTCCAGTACCTCGGCCTGCAGCAGGACGTTTTCGAGCAGTTCGTCGATACCTACGCCCGTCTTGGCCGAGACACTGACGAAGGGGGCGTCGCCGCCATATTCCTCCGGCACCACTTGTTCGCCAACCAACTCCTGTTTCACCCGCTCGGGCTGAGCTCCCGGCTTGTCGATCTTGTTCACTGCCACCACGATCGGCACTCCGGCCGCTTTCGCATGGTGAATCGCTTCCCTGGTCTGCGGCATCACGCCGTCGTCGGCAGCCACCACCAGAATGACCAGGTCAGTGGCCTTGGCCCCGCGCGCGCGCATGGCGGTGAATGCCTCGTGACCCGGCGTGTCGAGAAAAGTCACCATGCCGCGGTCGGTCTGCACATGATAGGCACCGATGTGCTGGGTAATGCCACCCGCCTCGCCACTGGCGACGCGGGTACGGCGAATATAGTCGAGCAAGGAAGTCTTGCCATGGTCGACGTGTCCCATCACCGTGACCACCGGGGCTCGCGACTCAAGCGGAACGTCTTTCTGCTCAGCGGAGCTGTCATCCAGGAAGGCATCGGGGTCGTCGAGCTTGGCCGCGAAAGCCTTGTGACCCATTTCTTCGACGATGATCATCGCCGTTTCCTGATCGAGTGCCTGATTGATGGTCACCATCGAGCCCATCTTCATCAGCGCCCTGATCACTTCGGTTGCCTTGACCGCCATCTTGTGCGCCAAGTCGGCAACTGAGATGGTTTCGGGAACGTACACCTGATGGACCACCGGATCGACCGGCAACTGGAAGGAATGCTGCTCGTCCTCGTCGCCGCCGCCGCGACCCGCTCGCTTGCCATGCTTGTTGTCTCGCCAGCCAGTGCCACCGGTCGCTCCGCGCGTCTTCAGTCCGGGCCGCTTGTTGGCCCCCTCACTCTTCCACTGGCCTTTCTTGTCTGCCACCTTCTTTTCGGGCGCTTTCTTGTCCGGCACCTTCTTGTCGGTGGTCGCTGGCTTGGCCACTGGCTTGTGCAGCGTTTTGTCTTCCGTTGGCTGATCACTCGCCGTCTGCGCGGCAACCTGCTTGGCAACCCCTGCGGCCTTGGCGGCGATCGCCTTTTCTTCCGCATCCTGCTTCAGTCGTGCGAGATCGGCGCTGCGCTGTTGCTTGCTCTTGAACTCGGCCTCCTGCAGGGCACGCAGTTCGGCGTTGCGCCGCTCTTCCTCGGCGCGCAGTCGCTGCTGTTCCTCACCGATGATCGAGGCGCGCGTCACCACCTTCTTGGCGCCCGTCTTGGCATCAGGTGCCGCGACTGGCTCGATTCTCGTTTCGGCGGTAGCGCCACGCACCGCGGCGTCGGCAGTTGCCTTGCCCTTACCCTTGCCCCTGACGTCAATCGGCGGCACGGTTTTCACTTCGACGGCGGGCACAGCCCGGGCTTCGACCACGGGCACTGCTGCCTTTACTTCGACCATCGGTGCTGCCTTGGCTTCAACCAGGGGCACAGCTTTCTCTTCGCTGGGTGGCGCCGTCTTGACTTCAGCAGCCGGCTCGACTCTCGTTTCGACCACGGCTTCGACTCTGGTTTCAGCCACCGCCTCGACAGCAACGACCACCGCCTCGGGCACTGCCGGAAGAGGCTGCCCGGGGGGGCGTTCGGCACGCACATCGGGGACATCCCGTTTGACGAGAACGCGCTTCTTGCGCACCTCGACCTGCACCGTATGCGATTTTCCGTGCGCGTCGTGAGATCTGATCTCCGTCGTTTCCTTGCGTGTCAGGGTGATCTTGGTCTTGGCGTCCGCCGGCCCATGCGATCGACGCAAATATTCCAGCAACCTGGATTTGTCCTGCTCGGACAGCAGATCGTCTGCCTGCTTCTTGGCCACACCAGCTTTCTGCAATTGCTCGAGCAACGTCCCAGCCGGCATCTTGAGCTGGGTCGCAAATTGGGCAACACTTGTTTGCGCCATATGTATTCCTCTTTCCCGCTTACTCGAACCAGTGCGCACGCGCCGTGGTGATCAGTTGTTTGGCCCTTTGGGCATCAATGCCGGTGATCTCGGTAAGTTCGTCGACGGCCAGATCGGCAAGATCGTCGCGCGTCTTGATGCCACTACCAGCCAGCTTACCGGCCAGTGACTTGTCCATCCCTTCGAGAGTCAGCATGTCCTCGGCGACGTCGCCGATCTTCTCCTCGGTGACGATCGCGTCGGTCAGCAGAACATTACGTGCCCGCTCGCGCAGTTCCTGAACCGTTGCTTCGTCGAAGGCCTCGATCTCGAGCATTTCGTGCAGCGGCACATAGGCCACTTCCTCAAGAGTCGAGAAGCCTTCGTCGATGAGGATGTTGGCGACATCCTCATCGACGTCGAGTTTCTCCATGAACAGCACACGGATCGCCGCGGCTTCGGCCTCGACCAGAGTCTTCGACTCTTCCTCGGTCATCAGGTTGATCGTCCAGCCGGTCATTTCAGACGCGAGGCGAACGTTCTGACCCCCACGACCAATGGCGATTGCCAGATTCTGCTCGTCAACCACCACGTCCATGCTGTGCTTCTCCTCGTCGACAATGATCGAGCTGACTTCAGCCGGCGCCAGCGCGCCCACGACAAACTGTGCCGGGTCAGCCGACCAGAGGACGATATCCACACGTTCGCCAGCCAGTTCATTGGTTACCGCAGTCACCCGGGAACCGCGCATCCCGACGCAGGTCCCGATGGGATCGATACGCTGGTCATTGGACTTGACCGCGATCTTCGCACGCATACCGGGGTCACGAGCTGCGGCCTTGATCTCCAGCAGCCCATCATCCACTTCGGGAACTTCCAAGGCGAACAGTTGAATAATGAATTCCGGCGCGGTTCGCGAGAGGATCAGTTGTGGTCCACGCGCCGAACGGTCGATGCGCAACAGATAAGCCTTGACCCGATCACCGATGCGCAGATTCTCACGCGGAATCATCTGATCGCGCGGCAACAAGGCTTCCATCTTGCCGGTTTCGATGATCGCGTTGCCACGCTCCATGCGCTTGATCGTGCCAGTCACCAGATGTTCCTTGCGACCCAGGAAATCGCTCAGCACCTGTTCCCGCTCGGCATCGCGAATCTTCTGCAGAATCACCTGCTTGGCCGCCTGCGCACCGATCCGACCGAAGTCTATGGGCTCCAGAGCCTCTTCCAGGTAATCCCCGATCTCGACCTCGGGATCCTGCGCCTGCGCTTCCGACAACGGCACCTGCTGCTCCTCGTCAAGGAAGTCCTGATCGGCAACGACCTCCCAGCGACGGAAGGTCTCGAAATCGCCGGTTTCGCGATCAACCGCAACGCGGACGTTTGCGTCGTCGTGGATACGCTTCTTGGTAGCCGACGCCAGCGCCATTTCCAGCGCGCCGAAGACGATATCCTTGGTCACGTTCTTTTCACGTGCCAGGACATCTACCAGCAGCAAGATTTCGCGGCTCATTTCCTCATTACCTCCTAAACCAGCCTGTCGCCCGATTTCAGCATGTCGAACTTGGGCACCAGCCGTGCCTTGTCAATATTGACCAGGTCGACCTCCATTTCGCCCGCATCGGTCTGCAGACGCAGCCTGCCATCCTGAATGCCGTGCAGTACGCCGCTGAAGTTGCGCCGGCCATTCAACGGCAGGCGCAATTTCAATGTGATTTCGGAACCCGCGAAACGCTCGAAATCGGTGGCTTTCTTCAACGGCCTGTCAATCCCCGGCGAGGAGACTTCCAGCCGGTCATAGTCAATGTTCTCGACCGTCAGCACGCGTGAGAGCTGATTGCTCACCAGAGCACAATCCTCCACATCGACGCCGCGCGGCTTGTCCGGCTTGTCGATGAACACCCGCAGCACGCGGCCGTGCGGACTTCTTTCGACGTCTACCAGCTCATAGCCGAGACCCGTTACCGTCTTTTCAAGAACTTCGTGCATATCCATGGCTGCAAACAAAAAATGGGCGAAACGCCCATCCCCGAAAAAATTGCCCCCTGGGGGGCGAGCGGAAAACCCTTGGATTATAACGAAAATATCAGCAGAGGTAAATCGGCCTGCGATCAATCGCGATACCTCACCGTTCTCGCGACCGCCGCGCCGGGCGCTCGGGCTGCGCCTCCGCCATCCCGAAGTCAGCCAGGAGCTTCTTTACTTCCGCCTCGGGCAGCTCCTGGACCTGGCCCCGCTTCAAGCCAGGCGGCAGCAGGAAGGGGCCGTAGCGGACCCGCATCAGGCGGCTGACGACGACACCGACGGCCTCGAACATGCGCCGCACCTCACGGTTGCGCCCCTCGAACAGCGATACGCGGTACCAGCGATTGGCCCCCTCGCCGCCGGCTTCCTGAAAGCTCGAAAATTTTGCCGGGCCGTCCTCGAGTTCGATACCCTCCAGCAGGCGCAGTCGTGCTTCGTCGGGCAATTCGCCAAGGATCCGCACCGCGTACTCACGCACCAGCTGATAACGTGGATGCATCAGCCGATTGGCCAGATCCCCTGAAGTGGTCAACAGCAGCAGGCCACTGGTGTTGAAATCGAGGCGGCCGACAGCCACCCAGCGCCCGGCCGACATCCGTGGCAGAGAGGTAAACACGTTCGGCCGATGATCCGGATCATTGCGCGAAACGATTTCGCCTTCCGGTTTGTGATAAAGGATCACCCGCGGCAGGCGGTCGGAGAAGCGCAGTTGTACCAGCTTGCCATTGACCTTGATCCGGTCGCCCAGACTCACCGTTTGGCCGATGTGTGCCGGCTCACCGTTGACCATGATGCGGCCGGCACCGATCAGCGCCTCCATCTCCCGACGCGAGCCAATGCCGCTATTCGCCAGCAGTTTGTGCAGGCGCTCCGGCTTGCCGACGGGTTCATGGTGACGGCTACGCCTCGACGACTCCCCGGTAGTGGTTCGCAACGCATGCCGCGAATTGTCGGCCGCGAGCGAAGACGCAGGCGCAGGCGGCCGCCGTCGGCCTCCTGCCGCTGCGGGCGATGCCGACGACAAAGGCGAACGAGGAGGGTCGGCAGGAGGTCTGCGTCGGTTATTGGGCATTTGCGAGGTCCAGGGTGGGATTGATCTGTTCGAGCGCGGGCAACTCGGCGAGACTGCGCAAACCGAGATCGTCGAGGAATTTCCTGGTAGTCGCCAGCAAGGCTGGTCGGCCAGGCGTATCGCGATGACCGACGACATCGATCCAACCGCGCTCTTCGAGTACCCGGATCACCTGTGTGGCGACCGTCACACCGCGGATGTCCTCGATGTCGCCACGCGTTACCGGCTGGCGATAGGCAATGATGGCCAAAGTTTCCAGCACCGCTCGCGAGTAGCGCGGCGGCTTTTCAGGGTTCAGCCGCTCCAGGTAGGGCATATACTCGGCACGCGTCCGGAAACGCCAGCCGCTCGCCACCTGCAACAGCTCGAGCGGACGTTCGCGCCATTCCGCGCGCAACTCGTCGAGCAGTGCATGCAGGACTTCACCAGCGACCCGGTCGGCGAACACCTTTCGCAGTTCGACCAGCGACAGCGGCTCGCGGGCGCTCAGCAACACCGCTTCGAGTATCCGCTTCCATTCGTCGGGAGCCTCCGGCGCATTGGCCGGCAGCGAGTTATCGGAAGTCGCTACGCTCATCGGTCAACCTCAGGTAGATCGGAGCGAACACCTCGACTTGTGTCATTTCGAGCAGGTGCTCGCGCGCCAGTTCGAGCACCGCCAGGAAGTGCACGACCAGCACCGGAACCCCCTGCGTCGGATCGAAAAGATCGACGAAGTCGACAAAGCCTCCGGCCTCGCGCAGACGACGCAGGATCACGCCCATATGCTCGCGTACCGACAACTCCTCGCGCTCTACCCGATGGCGGGTATGCAGTCTGGCCTGGCGAAGAATGCCATGCCAGGCGTTCTGCAGATCCAGCGGACTGACCTCCGGCAGGCGCCGCAGCAGGGCCTTCTCGACCCAGACCTCGACCCAGTCAAAATCACGCTCCGCTTGCGGCCACGCATTGATTTGCTGCGCCGCCAGTTTCATCTGCTCGTACTCGATCAGGCGCCGCACCAGTTCCGCTCGCGGATCCTCGGTTTCGTCGCCGGTCGCTGCTTTCGGGCGGGGAAGCAGCATCCGCGACTTGATCTCGATCAGCATGGCAGCCATCACCAGATAGTCGGCGGCGAGTTCGAGATTCTGCGAACGCATCGCTTCCACGTAAACCAGATACTGCTCGGTCAACAGCGCCATCGGAATATCCAGTACATTCACGTTGGCCTTGCGGATCAGGTACAGCAGCAGGTCGAGCGGCCCCTCGAAGGCATCGAGCATGACCGCCATGGCATCGGGCGGGATGTACAGGTCACGCGGAAACTGCGCCAGCGGCTGCCCGTAGATCATGGCCAGCGGACTGACCACACTGTCCAGGGGCGCCGCCGCTGCCTCTTCGACGCTGGCGGTATCGCTCATCGGCAATCGCAGAACGGCACCGGCGCTCAGTTGAAGTCCAGCCCGATCGCCTGGCGTACGTCGCGCATCGTTTCGCGGGCGAGGCAACGCGCCTTGCTGTTGCCATCGCCAATGATCTCGCGCACCAGTTTCGGATCCTCCAGAAATGGCTGCGCACGCGCGCGCATCGGCGCCTGCTCCCTGAGGATGCCGTCGATCACCGGCTGCTTGCAGTCGAGGCAACCGATACCGGCGCTGCGACAGCCCTGCTCCACCCACGCCTGACAAGTCTCGTCGGAGTATACCTGGTGTAATTGCCAGACCGGACAGTTGGCCGGCTCACCGGGGTCGGTACGGCGGATGCGTGCCGGATCGGTGGGCATGCGCCGAATTTTGTGCGTTACCGAAGCGGCGTCCTCGCGCAACGTGATCGTGTTGCCGTAGGACTTCGACATCTTCTGACCATCGAGACCGGGCATGCGCGAGGCTTCGGTCAGCAGCGCGGCAGGCTCGACCAGAATCATTTTCCCTGTGCCTTCGAGATAACCGCACAGCCGCTCGCGATCGTCGTGCGCAAGCCCCGGCAACTCGTCAAGCAAGGCATGTGCCCACCCGATCGCCGCCTGCTCGCCCTGCTGTTGAAAACGTGTGCGCAGCTCCTCGTAACGGCGGGCCCGCTTCGCACCCAGCTTCCTGACCGCTTCCCTGGCCTTGTCTTCGAAACCGGGCTCGCGGCCGTAGAGATGGTTGAAGCGACGCGCAATTTCGCGTGAAAACTCGATATGCGGCACCTGATCCTCACCTACCGGTACCTTGTCGGCGCGATAGATCAGAATGTCCGCGGACTGCAGCAGCGGGTAACCGAGGAAACCGTAGGTCGACAGATCCTTGTTCTCCAGTTTCTCCTGCTGGTCCTTGTAGGTCGGAACGCGCTCCAGCCAGCCCAGGGGAGTCATCATCGACAGCAGCAGATGCAACTCGGCATGCTCGGGTACCTGCGACTGGATGAACAGCGTCGCCCGGACCGGGTCGACACCCGCCGCCAGCCAGTCGATGACCATGTCCCACGCGGCATTGACGATGCCTCGCGGGTCGTCGTACTGGGTGGTCAGGGCGTGCCAGTCGGCGACGAAGAACAGGCAGGGGTACTCATGCTGCAGCCGCACCCAGTTCTTCAGCACCCCGTGGTAGTGGCCCAGATGCAGGCTGCCGGTCGGGCGCATCCCGGAGAGAACTCGTTCTGCATACATGTTCTGTCTTCGTCAGTTCAGGAAGGTAATTGAAAAATGATCTCGACGAGTCCGCCGACCAGACGCATCACCGGCATCAGCAACGATCCGAGAATACCGGTAAATAACAGCAGCAGCAGGATCGGAAAACCGAAGCGTTCGAGTTTGGCAAACTGCCAGGCCGCATCTCGCGGCAACAGGCTGACGGCGATGCGCCCACCGTCGAGCGGCGGCAATGGGAAGAGGTTGAGCACCATCAGCGCGATGTTGATCGACATCCCGATTTCGGCCATACGCGCCATCGGCAAACTGAAGAAATTGATTGGCAGCAACCAGGCCATCTTGGCCAGCGCCGCCCAGAACAGCAGCATCGCGAGGTTGGCGCCGGGACCGGCCGCCGCGACCCACAACATGTCGCTCTTCGGGTGCCGCAGGTGCCCGAAATTGACCGGTACGGGCTTCGCCCAACCGAACAGAATACTGTTGTCGGAGAGCAGCAGGATGATCGCCGGCACGATGATCGTCCCGACCAGATCGATATGCCTGAGCGGATTGGCGGTGATCCGTCCGGCCTGCCACGCCGTCGGATCACCGAAGTGGCGTGCCGCGTAGCCATGCGCGGCTTCGTGCAAGGTGATCGCGAAGATCACCGGCAAAGCGGCGATGGCGATGGTCTGAATCATGGCCGGGTCCATACGCGGTTCCTTAGTCCAGGCCCAGCGGCGCCAGCGCGCCGAGCCCGGCGCGAATCAGCACCGGCAGTGCCCCCGTCAGGTCGACGACCGTCGTCGGCTTGATGCCGCAATGGCCACCGTCGAGGATCAATTCAATCTGGCCGTCGAGTCGATCACGTATCTCCCAGCCTTCAGTCAGCCGATCTTCGTCACCGGCGAGGATCAGCGTCGAGGTCAGCAACGGCTCGCCAAGGGCCTCGAGCAGCGCCAGCGTGACCGTGTGCGCCGGAATGCGCAAGCCGATGGTCTTGCGTTTCGGGTGCAGGACACGCCGTGGCAATTCCCGGGTGCCTTCGAGGATGAAGGTGTAGCTGCCTGGCGTCGTCGCCTTCAGCAAGCGATAACGGGCATTGTCGACGCGCGCGAACTGGCCGATCTGCGACAGGTCGCGGCACATCAGCGTCAGGTGATGCCGATCATCGACGCCACGCAGGCTGCGAATACGCTCGACTGCAGCCTTGTCGCCGAGATGGCAACCCAATGCATAGCTGGAGTCGGTCGGCAAGGCAATGATGCCGCCATGGCGAACGACCGCGACGGCCTTTTGCAGCAGCCTCTCCTGTGGGTTGTCGGGATGAATGGTGACATACTGTATCATCGCGGCGCACTCCCTCCGAGGCTCAGAATGCCTGCCAGACGGGCGTCAAACCCGCCGGCAGGGGCGCCAGTTTGCCCAGATCGACATAACTTTCACCCGGGCCATGAAAATCGGAACCGCGCGACGCCAGAAAGTCATGCTCCCTGGCCAGGCGACCGAAAGCCTCAACATGTTCCGCCGTGTGGCTGCCCGACATGACTTCGATCGCCTGCCCGCCGAGATCCTTGAACTCGCCGAGAAAACGCCGCATTTCGGCGCGCGGCAGTTTGTAGCGCCCGGGATGAGCAACCACCGCCAGCCCACCAGCGCCCAGGATCCAGCGCAGCGAATCGGACAGCGTCGCCCAGCGGTGATCGACGTAGCCCGGCCGACCCGGAACCAGATAAGACTCGAAGACGCTGCGCAGATCCTTGCAAACGCCGCTTTCCACCAGATAACGACCGAAATGCGCACGACTGACCAGGCTCGGGTTGGCGGCGAAGCGCATCGCCCCCTCGAAGGCACCAGCGATGCCGACCTTTTCCAGTTCGGCCGACATCCGTCGCGCACGCTCGATACGCCCCGAACGGATCGCCGCCAGGCCGGCGTTCAACGCCGGATCAGCGCGGTTGAAGGCAAGCCCCAGAATGTGGATCTGCAGCGACTCCCATTCGATCGAGATTTCCACGCCATTGACAAACGCCATGCCCACGGCGTCCGCAACCGCACGCGCGGCCGGCAGGCCGTCAAGGTCATCGTGGTCGGTCAACGCCAACATCTCCACACCGTTCGCGGCCGCGCGACGAGCCACTTCGGCAGCGGGCAAGAGACCGTCCGAGCAGGTGGAATGGCAGTGGAGATCGCAGTTGAACACGGATACGGACCAGTATGGGCAGCGGAAGTAACTGTGCATGATAACGAATATGGTTAGATCGTGCGAGCGAAAGCCTTGTCCAACGGGGTATGAGCGCGTCAATTGCGTCCGCTAACGCTATGACTACCCCCGCGCAAAAAGCATAACCATAGAAAAACTTCGTCATTGGCTTGAAGCCGACGCCGGGTTAGCATTATCCGTTGCGAACTGAACGCGCGGTGCTGGATGCGGCGGGGCCGCCAACCAGTTTCCCACACACCATTGCCCACACCAGGAGATCCGTATGTCCAGATGGTACGAAGACAACTCCCTTTCGATCGGCCGCACGCCGCTGATTCGGCTCAACCGCATTGTCGAGGGCACATCGGCAACCCTGTTTGCCAAGATCGAGGGGCGCAACCCGGCTTATTCGGTCAAGTGCCGGATCGGCGCCGCAATGATCTGGGACGCGGAAAAGCGTGGCTTGCTGGGGCCGGGCAAGGAACTGGTCGAACCCACCAGCGGCAATACCGGTATCGCGCTCGCCTTTGTCGCTGCTGCACGCGGCATCCCCCTGACCCTGACCATGCCGGAGACGATGAGCGTTGAACGGCGCAAACTACTGGTGGCCTATGGCGCCAGACTGGTATTGACCGAAGGTGCCAAGGGAATGAGCGGCGCCATCGCCAAGGCTGAGGAAATCGCCGCCTCCGACCCCAACCGCTACGTGTTGCTGCAGCAATTCAAGAATCCCGCCAACCCGGAAATTCACGAGCGCACGACCGGTCCCGAGATCTGGGACGACACCGACGGGCGGATAGACATCCTCGTTTCCGGCGTCGGCACCGGCGGCACCATCACCGGCGTTTCTCGTTACATCAAGAATACTCGCGGCAAGGCAATCACTACGGTCGCTGTCGAGCCCTCCGCCAGCCCGGTGCTCACTCAGACGCGTGCGGGCGAACCGCTCAAACCGGGCCCGCACAAGATCCAGGGCATCGGCGCCGGGTTCGTGCCGCAAGTCCTCGACCTCTCACTGGTGGATGTCATCGAACAGGTGTCGAACGAAGAGGCCGTTGACTACGCCCGTCGCCTGGCACGGGAAGAAGGCATTCTCTCCGGCATCTCCTGCGGGGCAGCCGTGGCCGCGGCAGTACGTCACGCCCGCAAGCCCGAGAATGCAGGCAAGACCATCGTCGTCGTCCTGCCTGACTCCGGCGAGCGCTATCTCAGTTCGGTGTTGTTCGAGGGCATCTTCGACGCCGCCGGCCTGGCGATCTGACAAAACGGCCGAGCGGGTGGGGAATCTGGGGGAAGGCTAGCTGCGCGCGGCTCCGTTGGCTCGAAGGTCGAAGATCAGGACTTCGGCGGCATCTCCGGCGGTGATCTCGATCGCCGTTTCGTCGCGTAGGCGCGCGCCGTCGCCAGCCTGCAGCCGCTGGCCATTGATCTGCAGCGAGCCGCGCGCGAGGTGCACATAGGCATGGCGCGAAGCACCGAGATCCAACGTCGTACCTTCGTCACCATCGAAGAGACCGGCGTACACACGTGCGTCCTGATACACCGACAACGAGCCGTCGGTAGCATCGGGTGAAATGATCAGACGCAGCCGACCGCGTTTCTCGCTATCCGGGAAATGCACCTGCTGGTATCGCGGTGCGACCCGCAAACGGTCGGGAACGATCCAGATCTGCAACAGATGCACGGGATCCTGAGGCGACGGATTGAACTCGCTGTGGTGTATGCCGGTACCGGCACTCATCATCTGTACGTCACCCGGACGGATGATCGATCCGTTGCCCATCGAATCGCGGTGTTCGAGGGCTCCTGCTAGGACATACGTGAAAATCTCCATGTCCTGGTGGGGATGGGTGTCAAAACCCTTGCCCGGCTGAACCCAGTCGTCGTTGATCACCCGCAGGTCGGAGAAACCCATCTGACGCGGGTCGAAATAGCTCCCGAAGGAGAAGGTGTGGCGGGAGGTGAGCCAGCCGAAGCTGGCGTATCCGCGCTCATCGGCACGACGTAGTTCAAGCATTGCGTACCTCCCCGTCAATGTCATCCGTCAGCGGTCAATCGCCCCCGGGCGCCTAGCAGCCTGTCGGACTTGGAGTAGGGGAAACTGCCAGATTTCACGATGCGGAATGAGCGGGCGGCATTTCGTCGTTTTTCCGGCCTTTTGTACGGTTTCCCCTCGTTTTTCCCTACTGCGGGCGCAATTTGGCCATCCGCTTCAAGTTCCACGCCAGGCAGACCAGCGTCCACTCCCCCGTGACGTTCCTCAAGC
>JAKOZI010000117.1 GCA_029780075.1 Pseudomonadota bacterium | reverse complement strand
CCGCTATACCCTGTTCCTGGGTGACGAGCAGCGCGGCGGGCGCGACCTCGAACGCTTCCTGCTCACCGATCGCGCCGGCCATTGCGAGTATTTCGCAAGCGCTACCGTGCTGCTGCTGCGGGCCCTGGGCATCCCGGCGCGCTATGTCACCGGCTATTCCATGCAGGAATACAGCCGACTCGAAGCGGCCTTCGTGGTGCGTCAGCGGCACGCGCACGCCTGGGCCGAGGCCTTCGTCGATGGCCGCTGGGTTGAGGTCGATACGACGCCATCGACCTGGCTGACGGTCGAGGAAGATGCGGCGCCGTTCTGGCGACCGCTGTCGGATCTGATCGCTTTCGCCTGGCGACGCCTCGCCGAGTGGCGGCGGGACGTCGCCGCATCGGCGCTTCCGGTAGCGACCCTGGCACTCGGCGCGCCACTGGCGGCGCTGCTGGCGTGGCTGGTGCTGCGACGCGCTCGGCAACGACGGCAATCCGGCGGCGACGGCAGTGAGGCCGGCGGCGCGCCAGTGGACCTGGCCAGCGAGCAGATGCTTTCATTTCGGGCGCTCGAACAGGAGTTTGCACTCCTCGGGCTGGGGCGTCGCCTGGGCGAGCCACCGCGCGCGTGGGTGGCGCGACTTGGCCGCGAAGGCCGCGCGGTTCTCGGCGCGTCGCGGCTGGCAGCGGCTGGCGAACTGATCGAAGCCCTGTACCGGGAGCGCTATGGTCCGCGCGGTGAATGACCGAGATGCCGCAGACCATGAGCCCTATGATGCTAACTCCCGTTCGCCTGATGTGGTTGATAACATCGAATGGGTGGGTCCATGTGTGGTGATGACGTCGCTCCTCAAGCCGGTGACTTTACCCACAGTCTCGTTCGGCGACCTGTGCCACGGGCGGTGACGGATCAGCCATTCAAGCGGGTCAAGCATCGACTCAAGCTGGAGCAAACCTCCGACCTGTCTTGGCACGAGGCGCGGCAGGTGTTTGGCGCCCCTACGCCCAAACGGTCTTCGACAACATCTACGCGCTGACGGCCTATGTCATCACTGAGGCTCATTTAGACCCGGTATACTCGTAAAAAACCAACCGCACGCTATTCAGCGACAATATCAAGCGGCAACTCTGTCGCTGCATCTTGGCTACCCATGTTACCACTCGCCACCTGAAACGGCGTTGGTGCACTATTAGCAATTACTAATATACCATTTGGCTTGGTTGCGAAATTTCGGCATGACTCCCCCTTTTTCCCGCGCTGCTTCATGCAGCGGACGCAATTTTCCCTACCCGGTCAGAACGCGGCATGCCCAGGTAGGTAAACGTGTTGAGGATGGCGGCGCGAACGTGAGCTTCTGTCACTTGCCGCTCGAAGGTTCGGGAGTACAGGCTGTCGCCC
>JAKOZI010000105.1 GCA_029780075.1 Pseudomonadota bacterium | reverse complement strand
GGCAACCTGATCCGCACGTGCCGAACTCGCCGAATCGACGACGTGCAGCAGCACGTCCGCCTCGGCCGTGGCTTCGAGCGTGGCATGGAAGGCGGCCACCAGCGAATGCGGCAGATCGCGGATGAAACCCACGGTATCGGAAAGCACGATATGGCCGGCATCCGGCAGCCACAACTTGCGCGTGGTGGTATCCAGGGTCGCGAACAACTGGTCGGCAGCAAAAACGCCGGCATGGGTCAAGGCGTTGAACAGCGTTGACTTGCCGGCATTGGTGTAACCCACCAGCGAAACGTTCAGCAACTCCCCGCGTCCACGCGCCTTGCGCTGCACGCCGCGCTGGCGTTCGAGTCGGCTCAGGCGCGCTTTCAGCAATTTGACGCGAATACCCAGCAGGCGGCGGTCGGTCTCGAGCTGTGTCTCACCGGGCCCTCGCAGACCGATACCGCCCTTCTGCCGCTCGAGGTGCGTCCAGCCGCGAACCAACCGCGTGGCCAGGTGTTCGAGTTGCGCCAGTTCGACCTGCAGCTTGCCCTCGGAACTCTGTGCCCGTTGCGCAAAGATGTCGAGGATCAGACTGGTTCGGTCAATCACCCGGCACTGCAATACCCGCTCCAGATTGCGCTCCTGGCCGGCGCTCAATTCGTGGTTGAAGATCACCAGATCCGCCTCGTGCGCAGCGACCTCGGCGGCCACTTCCTGCACTTTGCCTTTGCCGGCGAACGTCGCGGCATCCGGACTGTGGCGGCGCCCCTGGACCACGGCACAGATCTCAGCTCCAGCCGAGCTGGTCAGCAGACGCACTTCTTCAAGCTGCTCGTTGAGATCCTGGCATCCGAAGTCGAGCTGCACGATCACGGCGCGCTCCTCGAACGACACGCGCTCACCCATGCCGGCGATCTAGGAGAAGTTGCAGCAAACTGACGCAGTCAGGATCGGGCAGCCAGTGATGCTTGACGCGCGGCGGACCTGCAGCATCAGCACGCGCGAAAAACCAACGATGCGCGTCATCCCTCGCTGCCGGTTTCCTGCTGTATCGTGACCGGACGCGATGGCACCACCGTCGAGATGGCGTGCTTGTATACCATCTGGGTGACGGAGTTCTTGAGCAGCACGACATACTGGTCGAAGGAGTCGATCTGACCCTGGAGCTTGATGCCGTTCACCAGATAGATCGACACCGGCACGCGCTCGCGCCGCAACGTATTGAGAAACGGGTCTTGTAAGAGTTGCCCTTTGTTGGTCATCCGTCAAACTCCATCACTGGTTATGTTTTTGCCATGAAAGCCGCGTCAGCGACTTCCGCGCCTCCCCTCGCTCGACTGCTGGAGAGAGGCTATGGGCCAAGGAAACGGTCATGCCTTTCATCACCGGCTGCGCCTGGACCGCCATGACCGTCTGGATCCCTGAGGATAATTGATTTTTCTGTCGTGTGCCACATCAAGACAGCAGATCGCATGCCGACCGAGCAGAAGTCACGCATTATTCATGGCTGGTGAACCTCTGGTTTGGTATTCTCGCCTGGATTTCGAACGCACCGAGTCGGTCTGCCGGGATCGACCCGCCGACATGCGATAATCAGCATCGGCCAAGACGCACCGTTGGTCTTGACGTCATCGCGTCGATCGAATGCGGCCCCGTCGCTTCTTCCGGGCTCTCTTCCGCATCCGCGAAGGGATTTTTCATGGGTCGCGGCTGCGACCTCAACGCCGACCACTAGCCTCCGGAATGTTTCGGCTCACACTCTCCAACCGCTTCGAGTTCCTTCTCGAACACCTCCTCGAACGCCTCGCGAGCGAGAACTGCCCACCGTTGACCGCGCAGCAGGTGATCGTTCCGAGCGCCGCCGTCAGGCGCCGCGTCGAACTCGCCGGTGCCGAGCGCCACGGTATCTTTGCCCATGTCGATTTTTCCTATCTTGGGCAATGGCTGTGGACGCAGATCGGCCGGCTGGTCGACGTCCAGGACGTGTCGCCGTTCTCGCCGGCGCTGTTGACCTGGCGGGTGTTCGAGATTTTTGGCGACACCTCTTTCGTGGGCGAATACCCACGCCTCGCCGGTTACCTGCGCAACGCCGATCCAGTGATGCGTCTCGATCTCGCCGAGCGCAGCGCGCAGTTGATCGAGCACTACATCACCTACCGCCCGCAGTGGCTGGCCGCGTGGTCGGACGGCAAGCACGCCGACATCCCGGCGCTGGGCCCGGCAAGCGCCGAGGATGAACTCTGGCAGGCAGCGCTCTGGCGGCGCATCACTGGCGAACTCGGCACCGGCCGACAACACCCGGCAGCGGTCTTCTTCCAGAGAATCGCCCAACTCGGCGCCGATGCCCCAGCACAAGCCAGCCTGCCGGCGCAGGTGAGCATCTTCTGCCTGCCGTCCCTGCCGCCCTTGTACCTGGACATCCTGCGGCAGTTGTCGCTCTGGATCGACATCCAGGTCTACACGCTCAATCCGTGCCGCGAGTACTGGTTCGAGATTATCGACCGCAAGCGCCTGAGCTACCTCGCGGCACGCGCCCGTGCCGCGCATCACGAGGTCGGCAACGCGCTGCTTGCCGCCTGGGGAAAGCAGACCCAGGCGCAAATCGACCTGTTGTTCTCGGATGCCGGCGCGATCGTCGAGGAAGACAGTCTGTTCCTGCCGGCGGCCGGCCAGCACCTGCTGGCACGCGTCCAGAATGCCATCCTCGACCTCGATGAACTCGCGCCGGGTAGTATCACGCTGGCCGCCGACGACCGCAGCATCGAAGTGCATGTCTGCCACTCGCTGACGCGCGAACTGGAAGTCCTGCATGACCAGTTGTTGGCAGAACTTGCGGGCGCAGACCCGGCAACCCCGGACCAGATCCTGGTACTGCTTCCCGACCTCCCGGCAGCTGCACCGTTGATCGACGCGGTGTTTGGCACGGCGCCGGCGGAACGCCGCATTCCTTACCAGATCACGGGCCTGCCGCAGATCAGGATCAACCCGATCGCCCGCGTGCTCGATCTGCTGCTCACCATCTGCAGCAGCCGGTTCACCGCCAGCGCCGTCTTCGATCTGCTGCAACAGCCGCCGGTGGCGGCCAGGTTCGCCCTTGGCAACGACGAACTGGAGTGCATCCGTGACTGGATCCACGACGCCGGCATCCGCTGGGGACTCGATGCCGGTAGCCGCAGCAGTGAAGACCTGCCGCCAACCGACCGCAACAGCTTTGCCGACGGCATGCACCGACTGTTTCTCGCTTACGCCCTCGGCGATGAACTGCAGGCGCGCAATACCGTCATCGCCGGACGCATCGCCGCCGGCAATCCCGCAGGCGGCGACGCCGCCACGCTGGGCCGCGCCTGGCGCTTCCTGGAAGCACTGCGGGAACTGCGTGACGAGTGGTCGCAAGCGCGCGACGCCAGCGCCTGGCAACGCTCGCTCGGTGACGCACTGGACCGCTTTACCCGCGCCGACGACGATTTGGTCGACGATCTGCGCGCGCTGCAGGCGACGATCAGGGAACTGCACCACAACATGCTGCGCGGCGGCAATCGCTCGCCGCTGCCGCTGGCGGTGGTCCACCAGGCACTGACCGCCTTGCTCGACGACCCCAGTCGCGGCGGCGTCCCTGGCGGCGGCATCACCTTTGCCTCGCTGAGCAGCCTGCGCGCCCTGCCCTATCGGATGGTCTGCGTGCTCGGAATGAGCGACGGCGCATTTCCCAGCGTCAACCAGCAGGCCGAGTTCGACCTGCTGGCCCTGCGGCCGCAGCCGGGCGACCGGCAACGCCGCCTTGACGAGCGCAACCTGTTCCTCGACCTGCTGCTCGCTGCCCGGCAGCGCCTGTGTCTGAGCTACAGCGGGCGCAGCATCCGTGACAACAGCATCATTCCGGCGTCGGTGCTGCTCGCCGAATTGTTCGACTACGTCACTACCGCCTGTGCGCAGGACCCTGCCGACCCCGCCAGCGTGCGTGCCGTGCGGCGCCGGCTGACGGTCGAGCATCCGCTGCAGGCCTTCTCCCCGGACTACTTCCTGGACGACGGCGACGTCCGCCGCCGCAGCTTCAACGCCGAATACTGCCAGGCCCTGCGGAATGCGCTGACCTCACCCGCCGCGCAGCCCGCGCTACCCTGGTCAGAGGATCCGGACAGTGACGAAGAAAGCTTCCGCGACCCCAGCCCTGTTTTCTTTACCCGCGCGCTGGCACCGCCCGCGGCGGAATGGCGTCAGGTCAACATCGATCAACTGCTGGAGTTTTTCAGGAACCCTTGCCGAACCCTGCTCGTCAGGCGACTGAACGTGGCGCTGACGGTCGCTGCGCAGGAATTGCAGGACGACGAGCCCTTTCTGCCCGACTACCCTGGTCGACAGGCGTTCTGCCGGCGCCTCCTGCCGAGCGTGCTGGGCGGTGCAGCAGAGAGCGAACTCCTGCAACTCGGCCTGGCGGGCAACGAGTTCCCCTCCGGTCCGCTGGGCGAGCGGCTGATCGCCGAAGAAGTAGCGCAACTGCAGAGCTTCGCCACGGCGCTCGGCCAGCAACTCGCAGCCGCCCCCTTGCCGGCAGTACAGGGCCATTTCGAGTACCCGCTGGCCGACGGAACCTGGCAACTCAGCGGCGTGTTCGGCGACCTGCGCCCGGACGGACTGCTGCGATATCGCTACGACGACGTGCGCGCGTCCGATTACCTCGCCGGCTGGATCAACCACTTGTTCCTTTGCGCCGTCGCACCCGCCGGTGTCCAGCGGCAAACCACCTGGCACTCGCGCGACGGCAGCTACCGCCTGACCCCCTGTGCACCGGAGGCCGCCCGTGCGCACCTCAACCAGCTGATGGAGTACTACCGACGGGGCCTGTCGGCGCCGCTGCACTTCTTCCCGAAAAGCGCCTGGGCGTACGTCAGGGATCAGAACCGTCTCGCCGCCGCGCGTGCCCGCTGGACCAACAACCGTAATCCGGCCTGGGGCGAGGCCGCCGATCCGGCATTCCGGCTGGCGCTGCGCGGCCTCGCCGACCCGCTTGACAGCGATTTCGAACACTGCGCGAGCACCATCCTCGGTCCCCTGCTCGATTACCTCGAAGACTCCCGGTCATGAACTCGCCAACGCCGTCCAGTGCAGACGAAGCGGGCGACCTCGACGTTTTCGCCTGCCCCCTCGACGGTCGGCATCTGATCGAAGCGTCCGCTGGTACCGGCAAGACCTGGAACATCTGTGGCCTGTACCTGCGCCTGCTGCTCGAAGGCGATTTCACCGTCCAACAGATCCTGGTGGTGACGTTTACCAATGCCGCCACCGCCGAGTTGCGCGAGCGTATCCGTAGCCGGATCGTCGACGTCCTCGGCTTTCTGCGACGCGACTTCGCCGCGAGTGACCCGTTCGCCGCCCGTCTGGTCGCTGCCGTCGAGAGCCGTGGCGGAGGGGATCGTGAGCGCATGCGCGCCTGCCTCGACGCGGCGCTGCACACCTTCGACGAGGCCGCGGTGTTCACCATTCACGGCTTCTGTCAACGTGCCCTGTCGGATACCCCGTTTGCCGCCGGGCAGCCGTTCAAGCTCGAATTGCTGCACGATGACCAGCCGCTGCGGCTGCAGGCAGTCAGCGATTTCTGGCGACGACATATCGCCGGCGGGCGTACCTCGCCGATGCTCGCCAACCACCTGTCCACCGCCAAGGATTCGCCGGAAAGCTGGGCCAGGCTGCTCGCGCGCCGGCTGGCCAGGTCGCACGCGCGCCTCATCTGGCCGGAAGGCATGTGCAGCGACCCGCAACAGCTCGACGATAGCACGCTGACCAGCGCCTTCGAACTGGCGCGGCGGCTGTGGGGGGGCGATGGTGCCCGACCCACCGTAACCTTGCTGGAGGGCCTGCCGGCGCTGAATGCCAACTCCTACAAGGCGGAGGCTATCCGGGTGGCGGCCAGGGGCTGGAACATCTGGCTCGCCGGCGACGATGCCCTGCACGCTCCCGATCCCGAAGCCGGCAAGACACGACTGTTTTCTGCCGAGTTCATCGCCGGCAAGACCAGGAAGAACCAGACGCCGCCGGTGCATCCTTTCTTCGCCGCCGCCGCTGCACTGCTGGCGGCGCACGCGTCGGCGACACGAGCGCTGCGGCTGGCGCGGCTGTGTCTGCTGCGGCAGATGTTCGACGAAGCCGGTGCCGGCTTGCGCGAACAGAAACGCCGCCAGCGCCTGCTGTCCTTCGACGACATACTCAACGACGTCGAAGCCGCTTTGACTTCGGGCAAAGCCCCCTGGCTCGCCGGATCACTGCGCAACCGTTATCCGGTAGCGCTGATCGACGAGTTCCAGGATACCGACCCCGTGCAATTCGCCATTTTCAACGCCATCTACGGCAGCACGGCGGAACTGCCCGGAGGCTCCGTGTTCCTCGTCGGCGATCCCAAGCAGGCCATCTACAGCTTCCGCAACGCCGACCTGCAGACCTACCTCGCGGCGCGACGCCAGACGGGCAGACCCTACACGCTGCGCCATAACCAACGTTCGAGCCCGGCCCTGATCGAAGCCTGCAATCGACTGTTCGCGATCAATCCCGAGGCCTTTATCCTCAAAGGGCTGCGCTACGTCCCGGTGACCCTCGGCGACAAGCCGCGGGAGCAGTTGATCGACCGCCGCGAGGAGAGCGCGGCGGCGCTGCGCATCTGGCAACTGCCCGGCGACGGCCAACACCTGCTGCGCGCGCAAGCGCTGCATGCGGTCGTGCGGGCGATCGCCGGCGAGATCGCGCGCCTCCTGCGCGCGGCGCAGGCCGGCCTGATCACGATCGGCGAGCGACCACTGGCCCCAGGCGACATCGCCATCCTGGTCAGGAGTCACACCCAGGGCCGCCTGACCAGGGATGCGCTGCTGCAATTCGGCGTCGGCTGCGTCGAGCTGTCGCAGCAAAACATCTTCCATACTCCCGACGCCGACGATCTCGAACAAGTGCTGCTGGCCATTCTCGAACCCGCTCGGCCACCGCTGCTCTACAGGGCCCTGGCGACCGAGCTGATGGGCTTCGACGCCGACGCCGTCGCGACACTGGCAGGACAGGAAACACTCCTGCTGCAGGCCATGTCACGTTTCAGTGCCTACCGCGAGAGCTGGCTACGACGCGGCTTCGGTGTCATGTTCCGCAGTTGGCTGGACAACGAGTCGGTTGCCTGCCGCCTGCTTGCGCGCGCTGACGGCGAGCGACGGCTGACCAATCTGCTCCACCTGGGCGAATTGCTGCAGCAGGCCGACGCCGAGTATCCGGCGCCGGATGCGCTGCTACGCTGGTTGACCAGCAAACGCCGTGAGGATGGCGCCGATGAGGTCGCCCAGTTGCGGCTCGAGTCCGACCGCAACCTGGTACAGATCGTCACCATCCACAAGGCCAAGGGCCTCGAATATGGCATCGTGTTCTGCCCTTTCCTGTGGGACGGACACCCGTCGGCCGCGACTGACCTCGAAGGCTGCGAATATCACGATGACAGCGGCCAGACGGTGATCGACTTCCGGCCCGAGGTCAGCGACGGCGAAAGCGCGGAGATCAAGTGGCGGCGACGGCAGGAGCAGGACGCCGAGTTCATGCGCCTGATCTATGTCGCACTGACCCGCGCGGTCTACCGCTGTTACCTCGTCGCCGGCTGTTACGCAAACCTGGCTTTCGGCAAACGTTCGCTGACGCAGAGCAGCCACAGTCTGCTCAACTGGCTCGTCGCCGGCAGCGGGATCAGCCACGGCGCGTGGCATGGCCAGCGGCGGACGGCTGAGGAAATCGAGGCGGCCTGGCGCGCCTTGGCCGAGGCGGCTGGCCCGACCCTGTCACTGAGCGACTTGCCCGCAGCAGTCGAGGTGCCGTTCGCCGCTGCCACGCCCCCGGTCGAGAGTCTCCGGGCGCTCACCCCACCGGTGAGGATTCCTGTCGGCTGGCGCCTCGGCAGCTTCAGCAGCCTGCACCAGGGCGCCGACAGCGAAGGCTCGGCCAGCGACCACGACGGCCGCAGCAGCAGCACGCCGCTCGCGCTCAGGCATGGCGTCGCACCGCCGCCCGATATCGCCGCCGACGACATCCTGCGCTTCCCACGCGGACCAGCCGCCGGCGATTGCGTCCATGCGCTTTTCGAGAGCATTGACTTCAGCGACTCCAGTGAGTGGCCGGGCGCCATCGAACAGGTGCTGCTGGCGCACCCGCTAACGCTGCCCGGGCTGCCGGCAGCCGACGCGGCCGGCCGTCTGGCGAGCATGCTGCACAGCATGCTCGACGATGTGCTGGCGACGTCGTTGCCAGGGGGCATCGTCCTGCGCAGCGTCGCACGCCGGCAATGCCTGGTGGAACTCGGCTTTACCCTGCCCAGTGCAGGAATCACGCCGCAGGCGCTGAACAACTGGCTGCAGGCACACGGCTACCGCATGCCGGAACTCGCTTTCCCGACGCTGGCAGGCTACCTCCGGGGTTTCATCGATCTGGTCTTCTGCCACGCGGGTCGTTTCCACGTGCTCGACTGGAAATCCAACCATCTCGGTTACACACCAGCCGACTATGACCACGCGCCAATGGCGGTGGCGATGAGCGAACACGGCTACCACCTGCAATATCTGCTGTACTGCGTCGCGGTGCACCGCTACCTGCGTCACCGGCTCGTCGACTACGACTACGATCGCCATTTCGGCGGCGTTCACTACCTTTTTGTGCGCGGTGTCCGTCCCGAATGGCAGAGCCCTGCCGCCGATGGCCAACCAAGCGCCTGTGGAGTCTATTTTCATCGTCCACTCAAGAGCAGCATTATTTCCCTGGACGCGCTGCTTGGCGGCGGCCCGGAGGGGAGTACCCGATGAACGCACGCAACGCTGCAGCAGATCCGCGGGCAGCGAGCGCAAACGCCGGCGACCTTGCCAATGGCTTCGCCAGGCACATCGTCGAATGGGCCGAGCACGCCCAGGCGCCGACCGACAGCCTGGCGGTGCTCGCCGCCGCTGCACGCCACGCCAGCCTGGCGACGCAGGACGGCCATGTCTGCGCCCGAATCGAGGATCTCGTCACCGACTTTCCCGATTGCGCAGCCGGCGAGTTGTCGCGGCGACTGCTCAGCAGTGGGATGGTGGCCACGGCTGATGAAGCACGCGTCCTGCCGCTGGTTCTCGATGACGACGGGCGCCTGTATCTGTACCGCTACTTCGCTTACGAACGCCGCCTGGCCGCCAGTCTGAGCCGGCGCGCGAAACACGTATCGCCGACGCCGAGCGCCGCCCTGTTTCGCCAACTCGAACGACTTTTCGCCAGCCCTGCGCAGCGGCCAGGGAGCCGGCCTGACTGGCAGAAACTCGCTACGGCTGTGGCCTGGCGAAGCAAACTGACGATCATCAGTGGCGGCCCGGGAACCGGCAAGACGACCACCATCGTCGCGTTGCTGGCCTGCCTGTTGAGCGAGAATCCAAAGTTGCGCATCGCCCTCGCCGCGCCAACCGGCAAGGCCGCGGCACGAATGCTCGAAGCCCTGCGCCGACGCGCCGGCGACCTGCCGACAGAACTGCAGGCACTACTGCCGCACGAGTCGTACACCCTGCATCGTTTGCTCGGCGTCACGCAGGAAGCGGGCCGCTTTCGCCACCATGCCGAAAACCCGCTGCCGGTCGACGTGCTGGTCGTCGATGAGGCCTCGATGCTCGACCTGGCGCTGGCTTGCCATTTGGTCGATGCGATGCCGCCCGATGCCCGCCTGATCCTGCTCGGTGACAAAGACCAGTTGGCGGCAGTCGAGGCGGGTGCGGTCTTTGCCGAGATCTCGGCCGACCCGACCTTGAGCAGCGCGTGCACCGCCGAACTGGCGGCACTGACCTCGACACCACTGCTGCAGATTCGGCCAGCAACGCCGGTTACCGAGACGCCGCTCAGGGATTGTGTGGTCTGGCTCTCCGAAAGCCATCGCTTTGCGACGACATCCGGTATCGGCAGACTGGCCGCCGAGGTCAATGCCGGCCGTGCTGCCGAAGTCTGCGCAGGCCTGGCCAGTGCCGAGGATCCCTCGGTCGACTGGTTGCCGGGCACCATCGCGGAGCAGGTCACACAGGTTCGGGAGGCGATCCTGGACGGCTACCGTCCGTATGTCGAGGCACTCACCCGCGACCATGACGACCCCGCCGCAAAGTGTCGCGAGATCTTTGCCGCTTTCGATCGCTTCCGCGTGCTCTGCGCAGTGCGCGATACGGCGCGCGGCGTCGACGCCGTCAACAAAATGGTCGAACAATCGCTGCAGGCCCTGTCCGGAATCCCGCTGGCGCCGGTCCGTTCGGTGTGGTACGCCGGCCGGCCGGTGATGGTCCTCAAGAACGATTACGTACTCCGGTTGTTCAACGGCGACATCGGCATCTGTCTGCCCGACGCGACCGGCGAACTCCTGGTCTGGTTCCCCGAGCAGGGTTCCTTTCGGCCGATCGCACCAATCCGCCTGCCCGAGCACGATACGGCTTTCGCCATCACCGTGCACAAGTCGCAGGGCTCAGAATTCGAGTCGGTACTGTTGCTGCTCCCCGAGAAGCCACACCGCGTACTCACCCGCGAACTCCTGTACACTGGCCTTACGCGAGCATCAAGAAAGGTCGGTGTGGTCGGTAGCGACGAGGTTCTGGCGGCGGCCTGCGCCAACCCGACCCAACGCCATTCAGGTCTGATTGCACGGCTGCGCGAGAGCGCCGGAAGATAGATCACCAAACCCGCAGGCCCGCCCGGGCAATGGCATAATTGGAACGGACTTGCACAGGGGACACCGATGAACACCGGATCACTGGCCACTACCGACTGGAGCGCTGTGGCTCTGTTTGTCGTCGTCGCGGGAGCGATGCTGTGGGGCCTCGTGTTCTTCCTGCGGCAGAACCGAAGCGACCTCGACAGCCTGCAGGAAACGCTTCGATCAGAGCGCGATGAAGACGATGAAGAAGAGAAAACCCGTTGAGACCGGCGTTCCGCCATCGCCGCGTCCGCAAGAACGGCGCTTGGCCTCCACCAGAACGCCTGCCCTGACCTAAGCTGACGGCAAACGCCACGCTGTCGGATCCTGGCGTGGCGTCCTCCCCGGTCGACAGGCGCGGTTCCTCCTACTGGGGTGGCTGGTTCCCGCGCAGCACGCTGAAACGGTTGGCAATCTGCATCGACCACTTGTCGAACGCATCCCGAGCATACGACCAACTCTGGAATGAGCTCATGTAGCCCTTGATCCAGGTATCCGTGGCGCCTGCTGCACCGGCATCGACATCGGCGGCATACTTCCGCCCAATCTGCGTATCGGCGCATTCAGCGAGCACCACATTGCTGGCACCATCGAGGAACTGGATTTCGATGCCGGTTTCGCCGAGATACGGTGTCGACCCGGCCGGCCGACCCGATGCCGGACCCGAAGCCGCTTCCGCCACAAAACCGTAGGGCACCGCCGTGCCGACCAGGCTCCTGCTGACCTGCGTCGGAACCAGGTTGCTGAGTTCGATGCGCAACACCACGACCCCCGGTCCGGGCTGACCGACCACCTGCATCTGCGGCTTCAGCGCCTTGACCAGCGAATTGTGGAAGTAATCGACAAGTGTCTTGAGATCGGTCGGATCCACCGACGCCTGCTGGTCAGCCTTGAGGGTCACCATGATCCGATTGATCAGTACCTTGTCGTAGCGCCGCATGTCGAGTTCAGGGTTCCGCCAGCACAACGCGCCGTCGCCGCCAGGGGCGCGCGTCAGCCGGCTGTAGTCGCTGAGAAAACCGGTATGAGTGATCCGTGTCGGATCGCTGACGGTAACGTTGGTCCCCGCTCCCGTCATCTCGGCACATCCACCCAGCATCAACGCCCCGGCCATGCCGCAGATGCCGATGAGGTGACGGGCGTGTGCCCCGGGCGCACCGACACGCATGGCGGTTGTGCCGTCAATTCCATCGTCGCGTTTCCTCGTCAGTGTCATTCTCATCCCTTTCTGGTTGGAAAGGCGCATTGTACGCCGTTGCTACTTTTGCGCCGCATTCAGTATTCGCCCGCAGCAGACGCGGCCGCCGCGTCAACGTGCCACATGCTGCGTGGCAGCAGGATCACCATTTCGCTGCCTTGCTCCGGCACACTGAATACCTGCAGATGCCCCTCATAAAGATGGGTCAGGCCGTGCACCACCGCAAGCCCCATTCCCGAACCTGCTCCCACTTCTCTGGTCGTGAAGAACGGCTCGAAAATGCGGTCGCGGATCGCCTCCGGGATACCACGCCCCTGATCGCTGACCGAGAGACGCAGGAACTCACCGGAAAACTCCCCATGGCAGGAGGCACAGACGGCTGCCGCCTGCTGGCAGACGAGCCGCGCCGAAATCACCACCGCGCCCGGACCTTCCATCGCGTCGCGGGCGTTCAGGCAGAGATTGACAAGCAGGCGACGCAGATGGGAACGATCGACATCGAGCAACGGCAGGTCATCGTCCATGTCGGTACACAGGGTCACCGAAGTGGGCAGCGTTGGGGCAAGCAGACTGAGCACTTCGCCCACCACTGCGGCCACGGGCACCACGGCCAGCTTGAGTGCGCCACCACGCGAGAAGACCAGCAATTGCTGCACCAGGGCTCGGGCACGCTCGCCGGCGGCTTCGATCTCCTCGAAATACGACACCAGGCGCTCGGCACCACCGGTAGCCCGCAGCACGGTCTTGCCCAGCCCCGAGAAGCCAAGAATCGCCACCAGGATGTTGTTGAAGTCATGCGCAACGCCACCGGCCATCACCCCCAGCACGTCCATGCGCGCAACCCGCCCCAGGCGGGTCTTCAACTCGTCCTGGAGGCGCTCGGCCTCGACCCGCGCCGAGACATCCTCCTGGATGGACACAAAATGCGTCATTTGTCCTGCCCGATCACACACTGGCGAAATCGAAACCGCTTCGTGGATCAGGCTACCGTCACGCCGGCGGTTGGCCAACTCGCCGCGCCAGGCCTTGCCGGCGAGAATCGTCGACCACATCGCCTGATAAGTCGAGATTGGTGTCAATCCCGACCCGAGGAGCCGCGGGTTGGCGCCCAGCAGTTCCGCGCTGCTGTAACCATAGGCCTCGCAGGCTGCCGGATTGACGTATTCGATGATGCCATCAATGTCGGTGATCAACACCGCCGCCGCTGATTGCTCCACCGCCCGCGAGAGCTGGCGCAACTCGGCTTCGTTGCGGCGCGCGGCGCCGACATCCACGCAGGCAATCACCACCCCTCCAGATTCCCGACCGCATTCAGTCGCCAGCTCACCACCGGCAACCGCGCGGCCGCGCGGGGAAGTGGCGATAGGCACGGCACTCACCGACAACCAGTGTCCCGCTGTCGGCATTTCCACAAGCAGATCCTGATCGAATACCGCGACACCACTCGCCAGAGCGCGTACCCAGGCATATTCTTCCCTGGGCATGACGCTGCCGTCGGAACGCCGGACGGTCCAGAATGGCGAATCGGAACGGTCGGGGAACGGCTGCTCGCGGCTGACACCCAGCAATCGCTCGGCGGTGGCATTGCAGTCAACGATGCGGCCCGTCTGGTCCAGCACCGATATGCCGATCGGAACCACGTCGAAAATCGCTTTCAGGTACGCTTCGCTGGCAAGTGCCGCAGCCTCGGCTTGCCAGCGCTCGGTCACGTCCTGATTGATGCCCACAACGCGTACCGTCGACCCGTCCGCTGGCAGAAGTGGCCGCGCCAGCGCGCTGATCATGCGGATCTGCCCGTCGCCGCGACGAATGCGAAAATCGCCACGGAACTGCTTGCGCTCGCGAATCGACGCTTGCAACGCCGCTTCCACCGCCGGCAGATCCTCCGGGAGGACCGTTTCCCTCCACTCGTCGTAGGTTGTCACCGGTGGCAGGGCGTCGACGCCGTACAGCGCGTACATCGACGCATCCCAATGCACGCGCCTACCGACGGGTTCGTATTCCCAGATGCCCAACCCTGCCGTATCGGCCGCCAGGCGAAGACGCTCGGTAGCCGCCCGCAGCTCGGCGGTGCGCGCAGCGCGCAGGGCATCGAGGCGTCGCCGGCGTTGCTGTACCGCCTGCAGGGCAACGACCGACGACAACAGCGTGGCCAGAAACAGGCCGCCATGCCAGGCTACATCGCGGCGCCACTGGGCATGCACCAGCGCCCGCTCTCTGGCAACGGCCAGCAGGAGATCGGCATCGGCAGCGCTGCTGTCGGTGTACAAGGCATGTATCGCGATCACGAGGTCTTCGCCGCGCGCAGGGGTCGCGCGATTCATCGATGAAACCCGTTGCCCACTTTCACGATGCAGGGCGAACAGGGATGCCGCTGCGGTGACGTCCCATCCCTGAGTATTGTGCGGTGCCGCCACATACGGTCTGCCGTCAGCGTGGGCCAGCAACAGCCGGACGTCCGGCGCGTAGCGCCCGGACTCCATCAGAGACCCGATGAAGTCGCCATCCAGAACCGCCGCGACAACTCCGGCGAAGCCCCCACGACGATCGATGATCGCTCTCGAAACACCCAGGTGATACGGCGCGCGCCCGTTGTCGGCCTCGGCATCAAGTTCCAGCCATCGGGCACCGGGCTGCTCCCGAGCGCCAATGAAGAATTTTCGTGCGCCAAAATCCTGGCCGATCAGATCCGCCTGGCTGGCGGCGACCACCCGCCCCGCTGCGTCGAAGACCAGCAAGGTGTGGATACCATCGAGCACACTGACCAACGCCTGCAAGCGGGACACCCGCTCAGTGCCGCCACGCCAGTAGCCGACATCGCCGGCCACGGCCGCCAAAGCGTGCTCGGCGGCGCCCAGCCGGTGACCGATGGCGTCGCCCAGGGTCATCGCGATGGCCTGCAGGCGATCGTTTTCCTCCTGCTCCAGGCGCTGGTAGGGCAGCCACAGAGACCACCAGGCGGTGGCGCCCCCCAGGAACAGCAGTGCGGCACTCAGCAGCAGCCACTCGAAGCCGAAGCGACGCTCCGGCGACAACGACGCCGGCATCAGGCGAGCGCCGGTTTGGCGGCGAGCGCTTGCCGGCTGGTGCTGCCAGGCGCCCTGGAAAGAGGGCAGGTACTGAATGGCTCCATCGACTGCTCCATGGTTTCGAGCACGCCGGCGCACGCTGGATGACGTTCCGGCCGTGGCATCGCGATTTTCCCGTCATTCTCCGTATTTTTACCGATCACCGGTAGAATATGCTGTCGCGTATCGTCGGCATTGGCCGAACCAGCTTGAAGGAAGCGTATGGCCTTACCCACGAACCAGAGCGTTTGCATCGTCGATGACGACGTACAGGTTCGCCGCTTCCTGGTTGAGGTGCTGGCCAGTATTGGCCTCGCGGCCGAGGAGTATCCCTCCGGAGAGGACTTCATGCGCCGCTGGCGAGCCGGGAACACCGGCTGTGTGCTGCTCGACATCCGCATGCCGCGCGTCACCGGGCCCGAGGTGCACGACTGGTTGCGGCAGCGAAATCCCGAGGTGCCGGTGATCTTTCTCTCCGGCTATGCCGACGTGCCCACGGCCGTACGCGCCATGCGGCTCGGCGCTTTCGACTTTCTGGAAAAACCGTTCAATGTGCAACAACTCCTTGAACGGGTCAATGCCGCCTTGCAGCTTGCCGACGAAAGACGTAACGCCACGACCGGACTTTCCTCCGAAGACGACTGGCGACAGGCGCTGACGCCGCGCGAACTGGAAATCCTCGGCGCCATCGTCGATGGCAAACGTAACAAGGTCATTGCCGCTGACCTCGGCATCAGCGAGCGCACAGTCGAAACCCACCGTGCCCACATCATGGCCAAGGCCGGCGCCGGCAGCGTCATCGAACTGGTCGGGATGGTCATCGGCAGGAAATAGGCCACCCAGCCCGCTTCAAGCCACACCCAGTTCCTGCTGCGCGCACCCTGCGGCCGTCCGGCCTCAGTATTTCCACTTAGAGACACGTGGATTACCGGATAGCGTCATGCCATCCGGGCCGCTACTCTCTCTCCTGTCAGATTGTCATCTGGGCAATTAGCGTGCCGGCCGGCGCGATACATGCCGAACAGGAGAAGTCTCAACATGGCAAAAACAATTTTTCTGGTCGATGATTCGGCGACCATTCTACTCAGTGTTTCGAGCATTCTCGGCAAGGCGGGATTCGCCGTCGAAAAGGCCTCCAATGCCGACGAGGCACTCAGAAAGTTCAAGGCCGGGGTCAAGGTCGACCTGCTGATCACCGACCTCAACATGCCCGGCATGAACGGCATCGAACTCATCAAACAGGTGCGCACGCTGGCCGCCTACCGCTTCCTGCCGATTCTCTTTCTGACCACCGAATCGCAGCAGAGCCGCAAGCTCGAAGCGAAAGCCGCCGGCGCGTCGGGCTGGATCGTCAAGCCCGCCACCGCCGACGACCTGCTCAACACCATCAAGCTGGTCATACGCTAGGACGACCCCATGGCCACTGCCCTCCGCCAGCCCTACCAGCAGTATCGCCAGCGCACGCTGATCACCGGCATCGCCGCGGCAATCGTCCTGGTCATCGTGATCTTCCTGGTACATGATTTCTTCGACGAATTCATGGAGTCCCGCTTCGGGCTCGGCGACCGCAGTGCCGACACCCTGATCACGCTGTTCGGGCTGCTGATCTTCGTCGCCGTTCAACATGCCGTCTCGCGTTTTCTCTACCGTGATGTGCACATGGGCATCGAAGCCGGTCTCAAGGACGTACGCCAGCGTTGCCCGTCGAACAAGGTCTGCCAGCGCGTGGCGATGCCCGAACTCCGGGAGATTCCGCGTTTCAACAAGGTCCTCGTCGGACAGTTGCGCAGCGTCATCGAGCAGACCGAAAAGGCGGCCTACGACGTCACTTCACGCCTGCAAACCATCGACGAGGTGGTCAGCGACCTGAACCACTTCGTCGCCGGCGCCGCCGCCGAGTCGGAAACGATGGCCCTCGATTCCGAAGCCAAGATCGGCGGCAATCGTCAGTTGATCGGCAAGCTCGAAGCCTTTATCACTCAGCGCATTGCCGAAACGCAGCAGGACCAGGCGCGCAGCGCCGAGGCGGTGCGCGAAGCCAAGTCGCTGCAGACCCTGGTCGATCTGATCAAGCATATCGCCGGGCAGACCAATCTGCTGGCGCTCAACGCGGCAATCGAGGCCGCGCGTGCCGGCGAGGCCGGGCGTGGGTTTGCGGTGGTCGCCGACGAAGTCCGCAAGCTGTCGCACGAAACCGAGAACGCGGTCAAGAAGATCAACGACGGTATCATCGCCGTCGCCAACATCATCGAGACGCAGTTCAGGGACAAGCTGGCGCACTCGCACATCAACGAGGAACGTGAAAGCCTCGAATGCTTTGCGCAGCAACTCGCCTCGCTCGGCGCCAGCTACGAGAGCCTCACCGCACGCGAGCGCAGCATTCTCGAAACGATTACCGCCAGCAGCGGCAAACTCGGCACCATGTTCATCGATACGCTGGCCAGCGTGCAGTTTCAGGACGTCACGCGCCAGCAGATCGAACACGTCATCAGCGGCATCGAACGGGTCGACAACCACGCCAGTTCCCTGGCCGGCGTGCTCGAGCGCGCCGAGGACGTCCGCCGCGAGGATGCCGTCGAACCGCTGGCCGCGCAGATCGAGCAGGTTTACTCCACCTACGTGATGGCGCAGCAGCGCGACGCGCACACGCAGGCGATGGCAGGCTCTAACGCCGCCGCGCCGCGGGGACCAGTAGTCCCCACGGCCAAGGGGCGAGCGGCAGCCCGTACCGTACCCCCGGAAACCCCCAAGAGGCCATCGAACGTCGAACTCTTCTGACCCGCCGCCACAACCCACGCACAGGTGTCACCATGAACGTACCCACCGCCAGCCGCCTCGCCCTTCGCGAGGACATGACGATTTATCAGGCACAGGCGCAGAAGGAACAGCTGCTGGCCGCCCTGGCGGCCACGGAGGACCTCGAACTCGACCTCTCTGGGGTTGGCGAAATGGACACCGCCGGCCTGCAACTGCTGCTGCTGCTCAAGCGCGAAGTCCTGCAGCAGGGCAAGCGACTGACGATCATCAGCCATAGCCCGAGTGTCCAGCGCATTTTCGACTTCTGCAATCTGGTCGGCGTCTTCGGCGACCCGATGCTGATCTCCGCGAAACCCTGAACCCAACGCCAACAAGGAAGTCTGATGGACGAACTGACCAGCACCTTCGTCAATGAAAGCCGCGACCAGTTGATCGCGATGGAAGACGGCCTGCTGCGACTCGAACAGAACCCCGACGACGCCGACAATCTCGGTGCCATCTTCCGCGCCGCGCATACCATCAAGGGCGGCTCCGGGGTTGTCGAGTGCCACTTCATTGAAGCCTTCACGCACAAGGTCGAGAACGTTCTCGACAAGCTGCGCAATGGCGAGATCCCGGTCAGTGGCGAGCTGTCGACGGTAATGCTCGAATGTTGCGATCACCTCGGCGCCCTGCTCGACGTGCTCGCCGCCGGCTCGCCGCAACCTGACCCCGAGGTGCAGGCGCGTGGCGACGCGCTGTTGGCGACGCTGACCGAGCAGTTCCTAGGCGGCAGCACCAGGGACGACGCGCTGCCGATCGAGCACAGCAGCGAACTGGAGGTTTCCGGCGGCGGCGTCGTCAATACCGACGCCTGGCACATTTCGGTCCGCTTCGGCCCCGATGTGCTGAGGAAAGGCATGGACCCACTGTCCTTCCTCAATTTCCTCACCTCGATCGGCGAGATCACCACCATCAGCACGATCGCCGACGCCATGCCAGCGGCGGCAGAAATGGACCCTGAATCCTGCTACCTCGGTTTCGAGATCCACTTCCAGACGCGGGCCTCCAAAGCCCAGATCGAACAGGTCTTCGAGTTCGTCCGTGACGAATGCACGCTGCACATCCTGCCGCCACACTCGAAGATCAACGAATACATCAAGCTGATCAACGAATCGCATGAAGATCCGTTGCGCCTCGGCGAGATTCTGGTTCGCTCGGGAGGCCTGACGCAGGCCGAACTCGAAGAGGGTCTCGCCGAACAGAACCGTAGCGCCAGGGTAGAAGTCGAGGGCGCCAGCCCCGAGCAGATACCGATCGGAGAGATCCTCGTCGAACAGAAGGTGGTGCACAAGGAACTCGTCGAGGCTGCGGTCAACCGCCAGAGCGTGCTCAGCGACAAGAAGGCGCTTGATGCGCGCATGATCCGCGTGCAGGCCGACAAACTCGACCAGTTGATCGATCTGGTCGGCGAGATGGTGATCGCCGGTGCCGGCGCCAACCTGCTCGCGCAGCGCAGCGGACAGTCAGACCTGATGGAATCGACCTCGGTGCTGCTGCGTCTGGTCGAGGACATCCGTGATTCGGCGCTGCAACTGCGCATGGTGCAGATCGGCGAGACCTTCAACCGCTTCAACCGGGTGGTGCGTGACAACGCGCGCGAGATGGGCAAGGCCATCGACCTGGTGATCACCGGTGCCGAAACCGAACTCGACAAGTCGGTCGTCGAGAAGCTCGGCGATCCGCTGATGCACCTGGTGCGCAACGCCATCGACCACGGCATCGAGTCGGCCGAAGTGCGTGCCGCCCGCGGCAAACCTGAAAACGGGACCTTGCAGCTCAACGCCTACCACGACTCGGGCAGTATCGTCATCGAAGTCATTGACGATGGCGGCGGGCTGCCCCGGGACAAGATTCGTCAGAAAGCGATCGACAAGGGGCTGATCGACGCCGCAGCCACGCTTTCCGACCACGAAATCATCAACCTGATCTTCGAGGCCGGTTTCTCGACCGCCGACCAGGTGACCAATATCTCCGGCCGCGGCGTCGGCATGGATGTCGTCCGGCGCAACATTCAGAGCCTGCGCGGCAGCGTCGAGGTGCTCACCGCCGAGGGCGAAGGCTCGACCTTCACCATCCGCCTGCCGCTGACGCTGGCGATCATCGATGGCTTCCTGACCGGTGTCGGCAAGGCGTCCTACGTCGTGCCGCTGGACTCGGTTGTCGAATGCATCGAACTCGCCTGCGTTCCCGAGCAGCGCAACTACCTCAACCTGCGCGGCGAGGTCCTGCCCTTCGTCCGGCTACGCGAGTTGTTCGGCATCGGTGGCGAAATCCCCAGCCGCCAGAACGTGGTCATTGTCCAGTACGCCGGCGAGAAGGCCGGCCTGGTCGTCGATGCGCTGCTCGGCGAATTCCAGACGGTGATCAAACCGCTCGGTGTCCTCTTCAAACACCTGCGCGGCATCGGCGGATCGACCATCCTCGGCACCGGCGAAGTCGCCCTGATCCTCGACGTGCCGGCACTCGTCGAGCGCGCCATCAGCATCGAGGGCGAGCGGCTGGCGCCCAGCGCAGCGGCGACGATCGCCCGCTCCGGAGGCGCGCATGAAAGCGTATCGCTTCACTGAGCGCCCCTGCAAGCACGATCCGCAGCGCCATCGACCGCCCTGATTCCGGCCAGACCAGACCGCCATCCCTTGCCCGCCCTTAACCAACCCTTTGCCCGTTATCCCAAGAGGTCACCCCATGCTTTCCAATCTCAAGATCGGCATCCGCCTCAGCATTGGCTTTGCCATTGTGCTGTTGCTGCTGCTCCTGATCACGATCATCGGCATTGCCCGCGTCGGTGAACTGCAGGCCGACATCAGCGACCTGGTCAAGGACAAGAACGTCAAGACCAAGGTCGCCAACGACATCATCGACAACATCAATTCCGTCGGCCGCTTTCACCGCAACATGCTGATCGCCAGGAATGAGGAAGCGACGAACCGGGAAATGGCCAAAATCGTTGAGATTCGCGAGGGGGTCACCAAGAACTTCGAAACCCTCGACAAGTTCAGCTACAGCGACAAGGGCAAGGCCGCCCTCGACGCCTGCAAGAACGCACGCAAGGCTTTCCTCGCCGCCGCGGGCAAACTTGAGGACCAGATCAAGGCCAAACAATGGGACGAGGCGCTGAAACACTTCGAAGGCGCCTACCGCCCGGCCTTCAACGACTACGCCAAAGTTGTCACTGGCTTCATCGACTTCCAGACGGAGTTGGCCGAAAAGGCCGGCGCCGAGGCCGAGGCACTGGCCACGTCGACGCGCACGCTGTTGATCGGCCTGGCCGTCGCTGCGGTAGTGATCGTCCTGGTGCTCGCCTTCCTGACCACCCGCTCGATCACCGGGCCAACCAGCAAGCTGGTCGCCGCCACCAACAAGATGGCCACCGGCGACTTCAACTTCAAGCTCGACATCGACAGCAAGGACGAAGTCGGCCAACTGGCGAAGGGGGTCGAAGCGATCCAGGCGTCGGTACAGCGCATGATCAACGACGCCGACCTGCTGGCCCGGGCCGCCGTCGATGGCAAACTGGCGACGCGCGCCGATGCCTCGAAGCATCAGGGGGACTTCCAGAAGGTGATCACCGGGGTCAACAACACCCTCGACGCGGTCATCAACCCGCTCAACGTCACTGCCCGCTACGTGGACGACATCGCCAAGGGCGTCATCCCGCCGGTCATTACCGACAGCTACAACGGCGACTTCAACATCATCAAGAACAACCTCAACAACATGGTCAGGATGATGACCGACCTGCTCGCCCAGACCGACATCATCATCCGGGCGGCGGCCGAGGGACAACTCGGCAAGCGCGCCAACGCCGATCTCTTCGTCGGTGGCTGGAACCAGCTCGTCAAGGGGGTCAACGACACCATTACCAACATCGTCAACCCGCTCAACGTCACCGCCAGCTACGTCGACCGCATCTCCAAGGGCGACATCCCGCCGAAGATCACCGACAGCTACAGTGGCGATTACAACATCATCAAGAACAACCTCAACGCCTGCGTCGACGCGGTCAATGCACTCGTCGCCGACGCCGCGATGCTGTCGACGGCAGCCGTCGCCGGCAAGCTCGAAACGCGTGCCGACGCCAGCCGGCATCAGGGCGACTTCCGCAAGGTCGTCGCCGGCGTCAATGACACCCTCGACAATGTCGTCGACCCGATCAATGAAGTGCGACGGATCATGGCAGCGATGGCCAGCGGCGACCTCACGCAGACCATCACCACCGCCTACCAGGGCGATTTCGACGAGTTGAAGAACGCCATCAACCAGACCGTGGCCAAGCTCGTCGAGACGATCGGAGAAGTACGCACCGCCGCCGACAATCTGTCGAACGCCTCGGGCCAGATTTCGGCCACCGCCCAGTCACTGTCGCAATCGTCCAGTGAACAGGCGGCTTCGGTCGAGGAGACGACCTCGAGCATGGAGCAAATGAGCGCCTCGATCATGCAGAACACCGAAAACGCCAAGATCACCGACGGCATGGCCTCGACCGCCGCTCGGCAGGCCGTCGAAGGTGGCGAGGCCGTCGCCAAGACCGTCGAGGCGATGAAGAGCATCGCCGACAAGATCGGCATCATCGACGACATTGCCTACCAGACCAATCTGCTGGCCTTGAACGCGGCGATCGAAGCCGCGCGCGCCGGCGAGCACGGCAAGGGCTTCGCCGTCGTCGCCGCCGAAGTCCGCAAGCTCGCCGAACGCTCACAGGTCGCCGCTCAGGAAATCGGCAATGTCGCCAAGGATTCGGTGAAGCTCGCCGAACGCGCCGGCTCGCTGCTCACCGAGATGGTGCCGTCGATCAAGAAAACCTCCGACCTCGTCCAGCAAATCACTTCCGCCTCACAGGAACAAAGCTCCGGCGTCGGTCAGATCAATGGCGCGATGGGGCAACTCAACCAGGCGACGCAGCAGAACGCCTCGGCGTCCGAAGAACTCGCCGCCACCGCCGAAGAAATGGGCAGTCAAGCGGAGCAGTTGCAACAGTTGATGACCTTCTTCGAACTCGCCGACAGCAGTCACGCCAAGGCGCAGGTCAGAAAGGTCGGCGGCCCGCCGGCCCGGCGACCGGCGGCCACGGCCACGCCACGCGCCAAGGGATCGGCACGCGTGCCGGCAGCGGCCTCTGCCGACCACGATTTCGAGCGCTTCTGAACGGGGACGATCGATGACACAGATCGCTCAAGCCCGGCCCAGCGGCGGCGCCGTCAACACTCTGGCCAGGAAAGCGGCAGCCGCCCTGCAGGCGCAGCAGGCGGCCGCCGAAGACCCGCAGCAATACCTCACCTTCCTGCTACGCAGCGAAATGTTCGCCGTCGGCATCCTTAACGTCAAGGAGATCATCGAATATGGCAATCTCACCGCGATTCCGATGCTGCCGCCCTTCATCCGCGGGGTCATCAACCTGCGTGGTTGCGTCGTCCCGGTGATCGATCTTTCGGCCCGCTTCGGACAGGCCCCTGGTCAGATCGGCAAACGCAGCTGCATCGTCATCGTCGAAGTCGGCGAGGACGATTTACGCCACGACATCGGCATCATGGTCGATGCGGTATCGGAAGTGATCGAGATTCCACGCAGCGAAATCGAACCGGCGCCGTCCTTCGGGGCCCGCATCCGCGCCGACTTCATCGACGGCATGGGCAAGGTCGCCGGCAAGTTCGTCATCCTGCTGAACATCGCCCGCGTCCTGTCGACCGACGAAATCGTTCTCCTTGCTGGCATCGCTGCAGAGTCCGGACCCCCCCCATGAACGCCGTTCATCGATTCTGAAACCGACTACTGGAGAGATCCTTCGTGTTCAAGAACCTGGGTATAGGCACCCGCCTCGGCATCGGTTTCGCCATCGTTCTCGTGCTGATGGTAGTTCAGGCGGTGTTCTCCTACAGCCGCATGGCAACACTCCAGCACGAGATAGATGACATGGTGCGCGACAAGTTTCCGAAGACCGTCTGGGCCAACGAAGTCGTCGACAACGTGAACGTCATCGCCCGCGCCTTGCGGAATGTGCTGTTGTTGAAGAACCCGGAGGCCGCCAGGAAGGAACTCGACAGGGTCATCGAGGCACGCAGGAACGTCAACGAATTCCTGGCCCGGCTCGACAAGAGCATCACCTCCGAAAGAGGCCGCAAGCTGATTTCGGACGCACTCGCCAAGCGCCAGGAATACGTCGAGCGAACCGACACGTTTATCGAGATGGCCAAAGCCGACAAGGTTGACGAAGCAACACGCTACCTGCTCAGCGACGTGCGCAAGACGCAAACGGCCTACATAGCTTCCGTCGAATCACTGATCGACTTTCAGGCCGAACTGATGAACAAGGCAGGAGAGCAAGCGGACAAGACTGCCGACCAGGCCGCGACGCTGATCCTCACGCTGGCCACCGCCGCGCTCGTCCTCGGCGCCGCCTTCGCGCTCTGGATCACCCGCTCGATCACGCAACCGGTCAATGAAGCCGTCGCCGCCGCCAATGCGCTCGCCGAAGGCGACCTGGCGGTCAGGATCGACGTGCAGGGCAAGGACGAGGTCGGGCAGTTGATGGCGGCGATGCGGGCCATGGTCGGCAAGCTCGGCGAGATCATCGGCGAAGTCCGATCCGCCGCCGACAACCTCTCGAACGCCTCCGGCCAGGTCTCGGCTACCGCTCAGTCATTGTCGCAGTCGTCCAGTGAACAGGCGGCTTCGGTCGAGGAAACGACTTCGAGCATGGAGCAGATGAGTGCTTCGATCCTGCAGAACACCGAGAACGCCAAGGTCACCGACGGCATGGCCTCGACCGCCGCCCGGCAGGCCGTCGAAGGCGGCGACGCGGTCGGCAAGACCGTCGAAGCGATGAAGAGCATCGCCGACAAGA
>JAKOZI010000081.1 GCA_029780075.1 Pseudomonadota bacterium | reverse complement strand
CGGCGACGGGAAGCTCAATGACTTGCTTCCGAACCAGTTGCGCCAACGCTTTGCGACAGCCTCCCTCTTGCCACGCACCAGTGGCGCTCCGCCAATCGAGCCACTCGCACACCCGACGCGACAGCGCGCGGCGGGATATCTCCGGCACCGACACCACCTCCTCCCGGATCCGCTCCAGGATGTCGAGAGAAAACTCCTGTCCGCAGATCCGCATGACCATACAATACGGCTCCACGGCGACGGAGTCAAGTGTGTGTTACGGTCAGGGCTTCGGGGGAGGTTGCGGGAAACGCTGGCAGTTCGCCTACGCCCGCTTTGCGGAAGCAGTGCTCACAGGCACTCTCGTCCATCAAGCGACGATCAGCAGCAGATCAAGTCCCCACTCTGGCCAACCGTTGGAGGTGTTTGCTGGGCGCCAAGAAAAGTCACATCGAAATCCTGGAGCGGCGTACTATTTTAGGCAGACGCCGATTTGATGCGAGTGGATTCTAATGCTCACCAGTCCCCTTTCCTTCAAGCCCGATTCGGGCAAAGGGCCGGTGTGAAATTGCAATTCTTCCACTGGCGCTCACTCAAGACCCCTGTGACGCTTTGCACGCTGCTCATTTTCGTGATCAGCCTCTGGTCGCTGACGTTCTATATCAGCCGTCTGTTGCGGGACGATATGCAGCGCGTGTTGGGTGAGCAACAGTTCGCTACCGTTTCCTTCATCGCCGCGCAGGTCAATGATGAGTTGAGTGAGCGGTTGGCGGCTCTGGAACGAATTGCCAAGCAAATTGACCCGCCCTTGATGGGCGATCCGGCCGCGTTGCAGGCACGGCTGGAGCAGCGACCGATTCTTCAACTCCTGTTTAACGGTGGCATCTTCATTACTGACCGCGATGGCACGGCAATCGCCGATGTGCCGCTGTCGGCCGGTCGGATTGGCACCAATTACATGGATCGGGAATCCGTTTCGATTCCGCTCATGGAGGGCAAAACGCTAATCGGCAAGCCGGCCATGGGGAAAAAACTGGGGGCGCCGATATTCAGCATGGTGGCGCCGATTCGCGATGCTCCGGGCAAAGTGATCGGCGCTGTGGTGGCAACGGTCAATCTGGGTAACCCCAATTTTCTCGACAAGATCACACAGGGTCACTACGGTCAGAGTGGCGGCTATTTGCTGATCGCCCCGCAGCACAATCTGTTTGTCACCGCTACCGACAAGAGGCGCATCATGCAGCCGCTACCGGCACCCGGCCTCAATGCCATGCACGATCGATATATGCAGGGTTATGAAGGTTTTGGTCTAGCCGTTAACTCGACCGGTGTGCTGGATCTGTCAGCGGCCAAGAGTATTCCTGCGGCGGGCTGGTTTATCGTTGCCACACTACCTGCCAAGGAAGCCTTTGCGCCGATTGACGCCATGGTGAAACGCATGTTGCTTGGCGCACTCGTTATCACTTTGCTGGCCAGTACCTTGACCTGGTGGCTGATCTCGCGCTTGTTGCAGCGTCAGCTGGCCCCAATGCTGGCGGCCAGTCGGCAACTCGCTACCCTGTCCGCCAACGACCAACCTGTTCAAGCCCTGCCGGTTACCAGCCAGGACGAAATCGGCGAACTGATCGGCGGCTTTAATCATCTGCTGGAGACTCTAGGCAAACGTGAGGAGGAATTGCGGGAAAGTGAATTCCGCTGGAAATTTGCCATCGAAGGCGCAGGTGACGGCGTTTGGGACTGGAACATTCAGTCAGGTGAAGTGGTGTACTCCAGGCGCTGGAAAGAAATGCTTGGCTTTGCCGAAAGTGAAATCAGGAACGACATTTCCGAATGGGCGAATCGTGTGCACCCGGACGACATGCCTTTGGTGATGAAGGCAATCCAGGACCATCTCGATGGCAACACACCACCGGCCACGGTTGAATTCCGCATGTTGTGCAAGGATGCAAGCTGGCGATGGATGCTCGGCCGCGGCATGGCGGTCAGTCTCGATTCAAATGACAAACCAGCGCGGTTGCTTGGGACAATTACCGACATCACCGAGCGCAAACAAGCAGAGGCGCACCTGATACGACAGAAGCAGCGTGCCGAAGCGCTGCTTCAACTGCCTCAACTTTCCGAAGAACTGAATGAGCATGACTTCATGCAGCGCAGTCTGACGCTCGCGGAAGATCTCACCGGCAGCTTGGTGTCGTTCATGCACTTCGTAAACGATGACGAGGAAACGATCGAACTGGTGACATGGTCGCAACGAACCATTTCCCACTATTGCCAAGCATCATTCGATCGCCATTATCCGGTTTCCCTTGCCGGCATCTGGGCGGATGCCGTACGTCAGCGCGCCCCTGTGGTCTGCAACGATTACGCAATCTATCCGGGGAAAAGGGGGCTGCCCGACGGACACGCACCCCTCCTAAGATTTGTTTCAGTACCGGTGTTTGAGCAAGGCAAGGTCGTTATGCTCACCGGGGTGGGCAACCGTGCGGCAGCCTACGACGAGTTCGATCTGGAATCGGTGCAATTGATCAGCAACGATGTATGGCACATCGTTCAGCGTCGTCGCGATCAGCAGGAGTTGGAGCAACAGAAAGCGCTTCTGGAGGTCCGGGTGACGCAGCGAACCGCGGCACTCGCGGTTGCCAGCAAAAATGCCGAAGCCGCCAACGTCGCCAAGAGTGCCTTTCTGGCCAACATGAGCCACGAGATCCGCACGCCGATGAATGGCATTATCGGCATGGCCAACATCCTGCGCCGGGAAGGCGTATCGCTCCAACAGGCTAAGCGCCTCGACAGCATCGACGTTTCCGCCCGGCACCTGCTGTCGATTATTGACGATATCCTCGATCTGTCGAAGATCGATGCCGATAAGATTACTCTGGAGGAAGCACCGATCGTCGTCAGCAATTTGTTGGCCAATGTCTACTCGATCCTCTCCGAACGTGCCGCCGCCAAGGGCATTCACCTGCTGGTTGAAAATGCTTACCTACCGCACAATCTGGTGGGCGACCCGACTCGGCTGCAACAAGCCTTGCTCAACTACGCCACCAACGCCGTCAAGTTCACCGAGGCGGGAAGCGTGACGCTACGTACCCTCATGCAGGAGGAGACTGACCATGCGGTGACGGTGCGCTTCGAGGTCCAAGACACCGGAATCGGCATCAACTCCGAAGCCATGCCGCGGCTCTTCAGGGCCTTCGAGCAGGCCGACAATTCGATGACCCGCAAGTACGGAGGCACCGGCCTCGGGTTGGCGATTACCCGACGTCTGGCCGAACTCATGGACGGACAAGTCGGCGCTGACAGCAAAGCAGGCGTCGGCAGCACCTTCTGGTTTACCGCGAAACTGAAGAAGGGCAAGTCGGCTGCGATGGTTGTGCCGACGGAAACGGATGGCGATGCCGAAGCGGAACTGCGGCATCGCTACGCGGGTGAGCGCATTCTGGTGGTAGACGACGAGCCGATCAACCGGGACGTTGCCCTGCTGGAACTTGAAGTTGTCGATCTGCTGGTAGACACAGCGGAGAATGGTGCCGAAGCCGTTGCACTGGCGCGGAAGAACAGCTACGCCGCCATCTTCATGGACATGCAGATGCCGAAACTGAATGGGCTGGAGGCAACGCGTCAGATACGCCAGTTTCCTGGCTATCGGGACATCCCGATCATCGCCATGACTGCTAATGCATTTGCCGAAGACAAAGCACAGTGCCTGGCGGCGGGAATGAGTGACTTGCTACCCAAACCTTTCGTCCCACAGGGGTTGTTTGCCATGCTGCTGCGCTTATTGAAACGACGCCCTGGGTAGCGGCGAGCGTTGTCTTAGTCTTTTTGTCTGGTGGTGCAACCGCACCCTGGGTTACAACTCGCTATCGGGGCATGTGAGTACTGGTGAGTACTGCATAGGGTGTTTGTCCGTGTAATACGGGTGTTGGCCGAAATGCTACTGAGCCACACTGAACCTCAGCGCAACTCGTACCAAACTCCCCGCCCGCTGCCCTGCTGACTCAGGTGACCTCGCTCCACGAGGTTGCGGAAATGCTGCTTCAAGGTGTTGCGGCTGGCCCCTGTGAGTCTGATGGCACCGCCAATCGTGACACGCCCGTGCTCGCGAGCGAACTCGACGATCTGCAGTGACAGGTCTGGCAAGGTGGCCAATACGATCTTTTCACGCTCGACCTTCTGTTCCAGTCGGCGGACTTGCTCGGCCAGCGAGCGTAAGAAAAACACCAGCCAGGGTTGCCAGTTCGGTGCATCAGTGCGGATTGTGCCTTGCGTCTGCCGCAGGGCCAGGTAGTAGGCTTCCTTGTTCGACTCGATAAAGCTTTCCAGGGAACTGTATGGCACATAGGCATAGCCCGTCTGGATCAGCAGCAGTGTCGTCAGCACACGGCTGAGCCGCCCGTTGCCTTCCTGGAACGGGTGGATTTCAAGAAAAACTACCACGAAGATGGCAATGACCAGGAGCGGATGTAGTTGAGCCTTCTCACGTTCCCGATTGACCCAGGCCACCAGTTCAGCCATCAGGCGGGGGGTGTCAAATGGCGTGGCCGTATCGAACACGATAGCGATTTGTACGCCGTTTTCATCGAAGGCGGCGACGCTATTGGAGTTGGTCTTGTATTGGCCCCGATGCCGAGTGTCCTTTTCACTGTGGCGAAGCAGGATCTGGTGCAACTGCTTGATGTGGCTTTCGTTGAACGGAATGTCTTGCCACGAGTTGAACACCAGATCCATGATCTCGGCATAGCCGGCGACTTCCTGTTCGTCACGCGTTTCGAAGAGCTGAATGGCCAGGTTGGATAGCAGTTTGTCTACGTCGCGGTCAGAGAGCCTGCTGCCCTCGATACGGGTGGACGAACCGATGCTCTCGATAGTGGCAACCCGTCGCAAGGCTGACAGACGATCGGGCGCGAGCTTGCCCAAGGCACGCCAGGCACCTTTGAACTCGTCGATCCCAGCGATCAAGCGGAGGATTTCCGGGGTGATCTGTAGCGTATCGGGTCGAAGCATGAACCAATAATACACCCATTAACACCCAATTTGGTGTTTGCCATGAAATGCTGGTGTTGGCCGAAGCCACCGTTCTGTCGGCTTCATCACTCAGCGGCCGAATCCGCCTGGATACAACGACTACGACTTGGGTCTACGCACTTTGCCTTTGATCGCTTCGGGTTTGGTCAACGAAGTTCGGCATGGCGAGCAAGAAGTTGATTGAACACTGCTTCGAGGCCGGGATGTACACCACGTACGCCGGCGACAACCTTGGCTGCCCAATCGAAATATGCCTGCTTGCGCTCCACTGGCCAGTCTGCCGGAGGTGATGCCAGCATGTCTCGAAGGTTGCAGATCTTGTCGGCCAGCTTCACCAGTTTGGCCTCGGTGGAGAGGTGTGGCGCGTGTTCGATCTGCCGTTGCTTGCGGACGTGCTTCTCCAACGATTTGTCGTCGGTCACCTCCTGGACCACGGCTGTCACTTCAGGCCCGAAAAGGGCCGCCAACTCATCAGCCGTTGTCTTGGTGTCCTCGATGGTGTCGTGCAAGACCGCTGCACAAAGGACGATAGCGTCAGCAATTTCTCCCTCGTTCGCCAGCACGTTGGCCACCTCGATGGGGTGATTGATGTAGGGCGATGCGTCCGCACCCTTGCGGCGCTGATTCCGGTGCCTGTCGGCGGCGAAAGCGACCGCCTTCACGAACTAGCCGATTTGGCTCCCACTGGTTTCCATGAACTCTCCTTCATATCCATTCCAGTTAGAGGGGTGATGTGCTCGCGGGCCAAAGTAAAAGGCACCGGAGGCGGTGCTTGACCCCGGCAATTGAGCGGTCCCACCCCAAGAGCCGTACATCAAGCGGCCCGCTGGACCGGCGTGTGCTTGACTGACGCCTCCACCCGCTCTCGCAGTTCCTGACGAACCGTGAAGTGCGGGACATACTTTTCGGGAACCGGAACTGCCTCTCCGCTTTTCGGATTGCGCCCGTCTGGTGCCGAATGGTAGTTCAGCCTGAAACTTCCAAAGCCGCGGATTTCGACTCGATCTCCTTGCGCCAAGGAACGCCCGATGGCGTCAAGGATTTCTTTCACCGCAAATTCTGAATCCTGTACCGTCAAAGTGGGAAAGCGGGAGGCAAGGGCGGCGATGAGATCAGAGCGCGTCATAGTCCGTATTCTACTGCCTGGTCTTTCGTTGTTTCTTCATCGCGGCACAAAGATGGCGGCGGTAACTCCCTGCCAGTGGGGCGGCAAGTGCGGAGCTTGGTCACCCTGCCAAACGCTGAGACCAACATGCCCAGGCCCTGGGCTATCGCCGTTACATCGATGCGGCTCGCACTGGCCCGCGACCATCGCTGGCAGGCGATGGTCGAATCGGGCGAAGCCAAATCGATCACGGCCCTCGCTGCCCGGGAAAAGATCGACAACAGCTACATGTGCCGCATGCTCAACCTGTCCACGCTGGCGCCCGACATTGTGGCGGCCATCCTGGATGAGAGCTTGCCTCCTCACGTCACGGTGCATGAGCTTTCGATCAGCCCGCCGGTGTTGTGGGAGGAGCAGCGGGAGCGGATTGGTGGGGTTGGCGATGGGCGGCAGGTGGAGTGATCGGTGGCATCCCGATCCATGTGAGGTGTGGCCGTACGCAGCCCCTGCTGCCTGTCGGCCAGGCCGGCGTGACCTTCTGAGGCTCGGCTTCGGGGGCGGGTGCGGGGACGATCGTAGTTCGCCTACGCCCGCTTTGCGGAGGCAGCGCTCAACGGGTGCTATCGGCGCCAAGCCGCCATACCATAGGACGGTTCATTTCGCTCGTAAGTAGACAGGCCAGGCGGTCCAGGCGCGTTGGCGTCAACGAATCACCCATCATTTCCGGCATTCCGCATGGTAGCCATGGAATATGGTATTTTTCGATGTCTGATCCAATCGGCAGTAGCCGGTGGTCATCCCAGGAGATCAATATGGCAAGAAAACAACTCGTGCTCCACTTGCTGGCAATGTCGCTCGCGGCACCCGGTATCTATGCACAGACTGCACCGATTGCATCGGCGGGTACTGCCCAGCAAGTAGCGAATGCTGTCGACCCGGCATCGATTCAGGCACTCAAGGACATGGGCGCCCATTTGCAGACCCTGAAGCGCTTTCAGGTGTCCACCGAATTGACGGGCGAGCGGGTTCTCGCCGATGGCCAGAAGTTGCAGCATTCGGCAACGGCAGACCTTGAGGTCGACCGTCCGAACAAGCTGCGCGCCAGGATGTTCAGCGCCCGTTCCGAGCGCGAAATCTTCTACAACGGCCAGATGGCTACCCTCTATACGCCTGCACAAAGGTATTACTCGACGGTCGCGTTCACCGATACCCTCGCCGTGCTGGTTACTAAGCTCCAAGAAAAGTACGCCGTGCAGGTCCCATTGTCCGACCTATTCGTCTGGGGGACCGCGGCGGCGCCGCTCGACAAGATCGATTCAGCCATGAATGCCGGCCAGGATTTTGTCGGCCAAGACCTTTGTGATCATTACGCCTTTCGCCAGGGCAAGATCGACTGGCAGGTCTGGATCACGACCGGGAGCAAGCCGCTACCGCGCAAGATCGTGATCACCAATCGCGACGACGAGGCGCGTCCGCAATCGGTCTCCCTGCTCGACTGGAACCTGAAGCCGACCTTCACGGACGCCGTTTTCAAATTCACGCCGCCCAAGGGTGCAACCGAAGTTGAACTTCGTTCGCTGGACAAAAAGTAAGGGAGCGCCAAAATGAAAACAACATTCAGCAAATTGTTCTTGGCACGCCTGACCGTTCTCGTTCTGGCCAGCTTCGCGATGGCCCCGGTAGCTGACGCATTCGGTGGTGGCGGCGGTGGCGCTCGCGCCGGTGGCGGCGGCAACCGGGGGGAGATCAATACCAGCAATCGCGACGTGCGTGCCGACAATGTACGAAGTACTAGCGTGAATAACGTCAACAACACGAACGTCAACGTGAACAAGAACGTCAATGTCAATGTCGATAACCGTGGCGGCTGGGACAATGGCTATCACCCGGTCGCGACTGCAGCAGCAGTTACCACCGCGGTCGTCGTGACTTCCGCCGTCGTTGGCTCAATGGTGCGTACCATCCCTGCCAACTGCGTCCCGGTCAACTACGGCGGCTTGATCTATCAGCAGTGCGGCAGCACCTGGTATCAGCCCCAGGGTTCTCAGTACGTGGTGATCAATCCACCGTATTGATGATTGGCCGAAAAGGACCGCGGAGTCCGCGGTCCTTCTTTCTTGCTTTCCGAAAACCATCTGATGATCTGCCGTTCGCGGCAAGTTCCAGAAGCCACCGAATGACCATCGCCGAATGCGACACCGCCAACCCGCCCCGGTTCGATTTTGAACTGATACGCTACAACCGGCCCCTTACGCTGGCGACGCTAGATCGTGGTCGTTCTGGCCAAAGGGCTTGGCACCGTGCGGCGGGCGATCGTGTTCACTCTGTCGTGCTGGGGGCCGCTTGTGCTGCGGGCCGCCCTTTTTGAACGCCAGTTTGGCGAAGTGGGACTGTCGACACAGACCGAGTTCGTCTGTTATGAGGATTCTCCACATAACGCTGGTATGGAGTCGTTCAGTGAAATTGGAAGCGATCATTCTCGGGTACCGAGCCGCAACGACTCATCAATGGCGACACTGGCCACTGGGCATCCGGTCGCGCCGGCAACGGATCACCATGCAGCCAGAGATCCAACGTTTTCCGCTCTCTGGCCGGCGTCGCTGTTTCCACCGCCTACCGATGCCACGAATCAACCGCTTGATTGGACCACCTATAAGCTGTTGATTCGTAATGTACCAGAGGCAGCCTCCCGACCGCTACCGGCGTTCAGATGCCCACGCAGATTTTTCCAAAATGCTGGCCGCTGGACAGGTAGTCGAGTGCCGCGTGCAGCTCGGCGAACGAAAACACCCGGTCCACCACCGGCTGCAAGCGGTGCCGGGTGATCGCCGCACTCATCGCGAGAAAATCGTCGCGACTGCCGACGGTGATTCCCTGGAGGCGCACGTGGCGGGTCACCACCAATCCGAGCGACGCGTCCATCCGGCCGCCCGACAGTACGCCGATCATGCTGATCGTGCCGCCGGGCCGGATCGCCCGCAGCGACTGACCGAGGGTGTTCTCGCCACCGACCTCGACGATGTGATCGACGCCTTCGGCGCCGGCGATCTCGCGTGCCCGGCGGCCCCATTCGGGCTGTGTTCTGTAGTTGATCGTCGCGTCGGCGCCGAGCGCGCGGGCGCGCGCGAGCTTGTCGTCGCTGCTCGAAGTGACGATCACCTCGGCGCTGGCCAGTTTGGCGAACTGCAGCGCGAACAGCGAGACGCCGCCGGTTCCCTGCACCAGCACTTTGTCACCCGGGGCAATGCGTCCTTCGCTGATCAGCGCCCGCCAAGCGGTGACCGCAGCGGTCGGCAGTGTCGCCGCCTGCAGATCGTCGAGGTGCGCTGGCGCCGCAGCCACCCCACTCGCCGGCAGCACCAGATAGTCGGCCATCGTGCCGTCCATCTCGCAGCCGAGGCTTCGCCCGAGCCGCTCGGCGTTCGCCGGCCCGCCCGACCAACTCTGGAAGAACAGCGGGCAGACGCGATCGCCAGGCGCCACGGTGCTGACGCCGGAGCCAACGGCATCGACGATGCCGGCGCCATCTGACAGCATGATCAGCGGCAGCGCCTGCATCCGTGACCCGTAACCGCGCTTCGGTACGAGCAGGTCACGGTAATTAAGCGCCGCCGCGCGCATCGCCACCCGCACCTCGCCGGGACCCGGCTGCGGGTCGGGGCGGCTCGACAAAAGCAGTTTGTCGTGCGTCCATTGCCCTTCGACTTGAAATACCTTCATGCCTGACTCCGATCATCGGTTGAAAACACGGTGGAATCGGGGTCGCTGATGGTCTGGCAACCGTGTCCCCGTCCTGTCCGAGTCATCATAGACTGCGCATAATCATATTTGAATCCACCGGCGTGCGCTTCCCGAATGGCGCAAACTTCATCGATGTCAGTTCGGAAATCGATTGATTGGCGGCCAATGGTCGGCCAGCACGACTGCTTTGCTAACGGTCATTACAGGACAGGCAGCCACCCCGTGTCATGAATTTGCACGCGGCAGGAGACGGCGCTGGTCGAAGGTTTGCGCTGGCGAGCCTGATGGAAAATGGGCACGTCAAGGCGGTCGAACTGGAGAGGCCACCGCTGAGCATCCCACACCGCACGCTGATGAACTGGGTGGGACAAAGCCGCAAAGCCGGGCCGTCGTCTTTCTTTCGGCCGGCGGCGCCGAGCAGGCCGCGGGTCATGACACCGGACAAGAGTGCGGAATGTGCGCGGCTGTTGAGCGAGGGTAAGCGTCCGGCTGTAGTGGCGCGGCAGGTGGGGGTTCAGGAGTCGACACTACGCAAGGCAATTCGTCGCCAAGGTGTGCCGCAGTTGGCGCCCTTGCCGGCAGACCCGCTGGCGTCGGAAGCGGCAAGTACCAAGAGTGATCGCAGCCGGCTAGATGCAGAAGCGGCGGCGGGGATGGGCACCGCTTGCACGCGCGCGGACGAGCGGAAGAAGCCGGCTACCTGTATGTCGATGGTCATGTTCGGGTGTATCACGGCGAACAGGGCAAGCTGTCGCGGCGCTACGTCTCTCGCGAACGCCTGTGCCTGCGGGGCACCACCGACTACTGGGTCAACGATGCCCTGGGACGCGCAGCCTGGCGGACTTCTCGAAGATGGTCGAAGTCTTCGAGCGGTACGGTGTCTCCTTCGTCTCGGTGACCCAGCAGTTCAACACCACGACCTCGATGGGCCGGCTGATGCTCAACATCCTGCTGTCGTTCGCGCAGTTCGAGCGCGAGGTCACCGGCGAAAGGATCCGCGACAAGATCGCCGCCAGCAAGGCCAAGGGCCTATGGATGGGTGGCGTTCCGCCGCTGGGCTACGACGTCGAGAACCGGCGATTGGTACCGAACGGGCAGGAAACCAAGCTCATCCGGCACATCTTCCAGCGCTTTGTCGAACTCGGTTCGAGCACAGCCCTGTTCAACGAGTTGAAACGGGACGGGGTCACCTCGAAGGCCTGGACCACCCAGGACGGCAAGGTCCGCGAGGGCAGGCCGATCGACAAGGGGATGATCTACAAATTGCTGAACAACCGCACCTACCTTGGCGAGTTGCGGCACAAGGAGCAGTGGTTCCCGGGGGCGCACCCACCGATCATCGAGCGCGAGTTGTGGGACCAGGTGCACGCGATCTTCGCGACCAACTGCCGGGTGCGCGGCGGCGCCACCCAGGCGGTTGTGCCCTTCCTGCTCAAGGGCATCGTGTTCGGCAACGACGGGCGCGCCCTGTCCCCTTGGCACTCGACGAAGAAGAGTAACGGGCGCCGCTACCGGTATTACATCCCGATGCGCGACACCAAGGAGCAGGCGGGCGCGTCCGGTCTGCCACGCTTGCCGGCGGCCGAACTGGAATCTGCGGTGCTCGAACAGCTACGAGGAATCCTGCGTACGCCAGCGCTGCTCGGCGACCTGTTGTTGCAGGCGATCAAGCTGGATCCGACCCTGGACGAGGCCAAGGTCACGGTGGCCATGACGCGTCTCGATGCGATCTGGGACCAGTTGTTTCCGGCCGAGCAGACCCGGATCGTCAGACTCTTGGTCGAGAAGGTGATCGTTTCACCCACCGATCTGGAAGTGCGCCTGCGCGCCAACGGCATCGAACGGGTGGTGCTCGATCTGCGTCCGGTACCCGCCGAACGGCGGCAGGAGGCACTGGTATGAACGGGGTTCGGATCCGCAAGACCGGAGCGCCCGACGTGATCGCCGCCAGCGATGGTCGGCTGACCCTGTCGGTGCCGATTCAGATCAAGCGCCGCAGCGGCAGGAAACTGGTCACCCTGCCGAACGGTGATGCCGGTCAGCCGAGGCCGTGGGACGTGGCCGCCACGCCGATGCAACTGGCGTTGGCCCGCGGCCATCGCTGGCTGGCGATGCTTGAATCGGGCGAAGCCAAATCGATCACGGCCCTCGCTGCCCGCGAGAAGATCGACAACAGTTACATGTGCCGCATGCTCAACCTGACCACGCTGGCGCCCGACATTGTGGCGGCTATCCTGGATGAAACCTTGCCTCAGCACGTCACCGTGCATGAGCTTGCGATCAGTCCGCCGGTGTTGTGGGAGGAGCAGCGGGAGCGGATTGGTGGGGTTGGCGAGGAACTGGAGCCTGGCTGATCGACAGCATCCTGATTCATGGGGGGTTGCCCTCCGAGCCCCATGCTGACTGCCGGCTAGTCCGGCGTGAACTTCCGAGGGCCGGCCTCAGGGGCGGTTGCTGGGAAGGTTGGGAGTTGCCCAACGTCCGCATTGCGGAAGCAGCGCTCAAAGGGTACTGCCGCCCATGAGCGGCCGTAACAGCCCCAAGAAATCAAGCTGCCCGAACGGCAGCGAACTCATCAGGGGCCGGCCGCTCCGCCAAGACAGTCATTGATAGCTTTTCACTTGGGCGATCGGTTGTTGATCGTGGCGCTCGCAAGCAACATGTTCGGCACGACAAGGCGTGCGCGGTCCATTCCTCTAGGTCTTGATCTCCTCGCCTCTTGTTATTCCCACGGTCAAGAGTGCCGTCAGGATCGCGTGCAGGACGACTGCCGGCCACAGCAGTATGCCGGTCAAACCGTCCGCCAAGCCGAGGTAGGCGAGATACAGTGTGACGGCAGCGCTGTAGGTCATCATGCCGGCACGCGGGGTACCGGGCCAGCAGGCGACCGCCAATGCGATGAGAGAGATGCCGGCCACACGGGCGACCGGGATGGCGATGCCGGTCAGTTCCTCGCCCAGCAACAACCGGCCGACCAGCCCTGGAACGATCAGCAAAGCCAGACCAGTTGATGCTTCACCGACGGCTGCGAAGGTCAGCGCTCTTTTCATGACACCCCCAGCCTTGATCAATTGCGCACGCCGACGCACTTATCACGCAACAGAACGCTGCTTGCTTCTTGCAAGCATCTCATTTCGCTTAACGCCGATGAGGCGAGCCTACCGGGTGCGCAAGCGGAGGCGGTGGAAAGGGGTCGAGCTTGAAGGTCAGCTTGTCGATCGTGCCGGTGAAGTTGAACGGGGAATCGTAGCGATACTCGATCATCGCGACGCCGGTGCGCGTATCGAGGCCGACGTCGAAGGTCTCGTCCTCGGCGAAGGTGATCGGCGTGGAGTTGGGCATCGAGTTACGCGCCACTTCCTTGCCGTCAACATACAGCACACCGGTGCCGCCCTTGCCCAGACCCGGCTCGGCGGACTTGAAGTCGAAGACGATGGTGTGCTTGCCCGGGCTGAGCTCGGGCCCTTCCCAGATCGTGCGCTTCAGGTCAAGCAGGTTGTAGAGGAACACCACCTTGCCCCGGCCGACCCCGAGTTCGCCCTTGCTCAGGAACAGGCCATAGCCGCCAAAACGGCCACCCTGGGTGACAATCATGCCTTCAGCACCCTCCGCAGGGATCGTGACTTCTGCGGTTATCGTGTAGGACTTGTTCAGGATGTGCGGTGCCGTGCTGCCGGGCACGTTGGCCAGCGTGCCCGAGTAGGTGAACTCGCTGCGCCCGGCCGTCAGGCTCGGCTTCGGCGCGTTCCAGCGCGCCAGTGTCGTGTTGTCGAGCGGCAGCACGTTGTACTTGGCCGCCTCCAGATAGAAGATGTTCTGCATCTGCTTGAGCTTGTCGGGCATCTTCGCCGCGAGGTCGTTGTTCTGCGTGGGATCCTCCATCACGTTGTAGAGCTCCCACTTGTAGCCGGTGATCACGTCCGGCGGTGGCTTGGTGGAGAGCTCCCAGGGCAGCGTTACCGGCGTCGTCGCCGCAACCCAGCCGTCATGGTAGATCGCGCGGTTGCCGAGCATTTCGAAGTACTGGGTTTTGTGCCGGGTCGGCGCGTTGGCATTGGCCTTGTCCCAGGTGTAGGCCAGGCTCGTGCCTTCGATCGGCAGCTGCTTGATGCCGTTGATCGTCTGCGGCGCCGGGATGCCGGTGGCCTCGAGGATGGTTGGCACGATGTCGATAACGTGGTGGAACTGGCGGCGGATGCCGCCCGGGTCGCCGATGTGACCGGGCCACGATATGGCCATGCCCTGCGCCGTGCCGCCAAAGTGCGAGGGGACCTGCTTCATCCACTTGAACGGTGTGTCGAAGGCCCAGGCCCACGCCGCCGAATAGTGTGGAAAGGTGCGGTCGGAGCCCCAGAACTCGTACCAGAGGAACTGATCCTTGACCGGCACCGGGATGCCGTTGAAGGTCGTGAACTCGTTGGGCGTTCCGTTGACCATGCCTTCGGCACTTGCCCCATTATCGCCGCTGATGTAGATGATCAGCGTGTTGTCGAGCTGTCCCATCTCCTCGACGGCCTGGATGACACGACCGATCTCGTTGTCGGCGTAGGCCTGATAGGCGGCATAGACATCCGCCTGCTTGATGAACAGCTTTTTCTCTTCCCAGCTCAGCGAGTCCCAGCGCGGCAGCTTGGCGCCGTTGTAGATGTCCTGTCCGTCTGGCCACGGCGTCAGTTCCGCGTTGGCCGGCATTATGCCGAGCCGCTTCTGGTTGGCAAAGATCGTCTCGCGCAACTTCTCCCAGCCGTCGTCGAACAGCTTCATGTCGCTGATCTTCTTGATCCACTCCGGCGTCGGATGGTGCGGCGCGTGCGTGGCGCCGGGCACGTAGTAGACGAAGAAGGGCTTCTCCGGTGCCAGCGCCTTCGACTGTCGCATGTACTGGATCGCCTCGTCGGCCATCGCCGTTTGCATGTTCCAGCCCGGGTTGCCCTGGAACGGGAAGATCGGCGTCGTGTTGCGGAACAGGTTCGGTTGCCACTGGCTGGCGTCGCCGCCGACAAAGCCCCAGAAGTACTCGAAGCCCATGCCGTTCGGCCACTGCTCGAACGGCCCGGCCTGGCTGTTGGCGAAGAAGGGCGTGTTGTGGTCCTTGCCGAACCATGAGGTCGCGTAGCCGTTGTCCCTCAGGATTGTGCCGATAGTGCCCTTCTCGATCGGGATGATCGAGTCGTAACCCGGGAAGCCGGTAGCGATCTCGCCGACCACGCCAAAGCCCACTGAGTGGTGATTGCGCCCGGTAATCAGCGCCGCGCGCGTCGGCGAGCAGAGCGAAGTTGAATGGAAGTTCGTGTAGCGCAGGCCGCTCTTCGCGATGCGGTCGAGCGTCGGGGTCGGGATCACGCCGCCGAAGGTGCTGGGCGAGCCGAAGCCGTCGTCATCGGTCATGATCAGCAGCACGTTGGGGGCACGCTTGGGTGGTACAACGCGTGGCGGCCACCAAGGTGTTGACTCCGAAGCTTTGTCCTTGATCACCCCGCCGAACTTCGGGTCGGGCGGCGGCAACTGCTTGCCGCTGATGGTCGTGGTGGCGCTGGCGGAACCCAGCACGCCGGTGACCTGTTGCGCCGAAGCAAGGCTCATGAGGCCGAGAGAAGCAATACAGGATACTGCCAACCCGAACAACTGATTTTTCATCGCTTGCTCCAATAGCCGAATGTCGTGATATCGAAGGACCTAACCCAAGGCTCACAATAGACTGTAGTGTGGAATTTACCAAGTGGAATGCTGTTCCGGAATTGGTCTTCGGCATAGGACAATAGACGACATCGATTGGACATTTGACGACATTCCACTAATCATGCGCACATGAATACTTCTCCTCTCTTGGTGCGCGCTCGTGCGCTCACCGGTTTTACCGAACTCGTCAAGGAACTCGGTGGCGACGCCGAGGTTTTGCTTCGTGACGTTGGGCTGACTACACAAATGCTCGCGCAACCGGAAGCAACGATCAGCATGTGCGCCACAGTGAACGCGCTCGAGAACGCGGCAGAACAGCTCGCTGCACCCGACTTTGGCCTGCTCCTCGCACAACGCCAGGATTATTCGGCTCTCGGCCCCATCGCAATGGTCGCCCGCCGCGCTGACACCGTGGGCAATGCTCTGATTGCGATCGCGCGCAACCTGCCTTACCACGTAGCGCGCACCTCGCTTCGGATGGAAGCCGGGCCCACCGAGGAACTCATATGGCTGCGTTACGAACTGCCTCCGGAAATTTGCGGAGAGCATCGGCAGTCTGTGGAAATGTGCTGTTTGTTACTGATCCAGACCCTACGCATGCTTAGAGGGGATATTGGCGCTGACTGGCAGGTGGTGTTTCAGCACACTCCCAGCGTATCCCTTTCCCGTTACCAGGAATTCTTTGAATGTGAAGTGGCGTGCCAGCAGTCTGGTAACGGCGTGATTGTTCCCAAAGCACTCCTCGAACAGGTGCTGGACAGCGGAAATCCACATGTTCGCGTTGCCGTCGAACGCTTTGTGGCTAACCTGATTCGACGCAATCCACTTGATCTTGTCCAACAAATCGAAGAACTGATCGCACGCCAACTGGCCAATGGCGACTGCAGACTGGATAGCATCGCCCAGCAACTGGCAATGAACGAGCGTACGCTGCAACGGCGTCTAGAGGCGCAACAAATCCGCTTTTCCGAAATCCTTGATCGCGTTCGACGGAGCCAGGCGCGCGAGTTCCTGGCTCAGCCCGCGCTGCCCTTGTCGGAAGTGGCAATTCTGCTCGGTTACAGCGAACAGCGATCGCTAAGCCGGGCCTGTCTCCGCTGGTTCGGTACGACGCCGGCAGCGTTGCGTATGGAATTTTGACCGGGGCGATGCTTCTGCCCCTTGCTAATCGCAGGTTTCTGATGCCAGATAGGACGTAAGGCCCGGCAATCAGCTGAAAACAGATGCCTTATGCTTTGAAGGGAGAAATCGACTTCTTGGGGGTGTGGGGGACAACCTGTCACCGAGCTGTACGACCTGATTCTGATGAGTTAGCTGCCGTTCGCACCACTCGTTTTTCTGGGCTGCTACGGCTGGTTGTGGCCGGAAGCGGCCAGCCAGCCAGCCGGAGATCCAGCATCTTCCTCTTTCCAACAGCACCGCTGTTTCCACCGCCTACCAACGCCACGAATCAACCGCTTGATTGAACCACGTATAAGCTGTTGATTCATAACGGTGCAATTTTTTGAGCTCGTGGACTTCGGCCTCCAGCAGACAGCGAGGCCGGAGAGAAGAATGGCCAGGAGAGGGTGGAAACGGTCAAATCCGGGCGCCCGTGGGAAACCTCGAAGTCCACAGGAACCCGCACGAACCCGCGCCAGCACGCGGGAGTAGACAAAAAAAGACCAACCCGATGAGGGGTTGGTCTTCTTGTTTGGTGGGCCCGCAGGGGCTTGAACCCTGGACCAAAGGATTATGCTTACCACTACGGCTTTCGCCGCCTCTTTCGAGTTTGTGGTCTGGACTATACCTTCCCGTTACAGGCTGGCCGTCTAGTCTCTACACCTTTCCCCTTGTTTCCTGGGGGATTTGGCTCGGTATTGGCATATCCCAAGGGAGTAAGCTTCCACCGAATTTGACCAGTTCTACCCGCCGCCAGAACTGCACTGGCAACGAGCAACCCATTGAAGGCAACCATACATAGGAAGTTGTTCAGGTTGCCCTCGCTAAGTCCTCTGCTCTGACCAACTGAGCTACAGGCCCGTGCGCATTCTACAGGCTTCGAGGCTGGCGATCATCGTTCGGATCGACAATTGCCTCACTTTACCGAAATCCGAAAAATAGGTGACAACGAAAGGAGCCATCGTCAAGAATGAAGCGTCCCACTGTTCAGGACCGGCAGGCGAGGGCCTGTTCTCTACTTTGACCGCTGACCCGGTAGGCGCTCCGAGTATTCTTCCAGCCTCGCCGTTTCGAGAACCCGAGAAGGGTTACCAGGCCCGAACCCATCGGCAGCAGTGTGCCGGGTACTGGCACCTGCGTGATGGCTGCACCGGCGAAAACCTTCTGGTCGGGACCAAAATCTGGATGGGCATGAATCGTTCACTTTAGTGATCGCCGCGTTCACGGTTGTAGTTGATTGAGTTCAGATTGCAATTGGCATAGGCCGCGGCCAGGTCAGCTTCGGTGGCACCACCGGCGCCCGAGAGCGGGTTTTCGTTGACCCACGGATCGAGTGCCGTGTTGGCACCCCGCCCGGTTTACACTTCTATGGTTATGCTGGAAGGGAGCCTATGCATCATAAGGCGCACCCGCGCACGCAGGCGAAGCCGGCCTCGGAAGGCCTGTCGTTTCCTACTCAGCGTCCGCAGGCGTGTGCAAGACTCTCGATTCTTGGCGCTGTCGGTCAACACGGGCGATAATTCCCGACTTGCGGGGTCTATCGTTGCCCCGAGCCATGTACATCAGAACGAGGCACAGATCATGACCGACGCGACGAGCGAAGGCCTCTTTGCGACTGGGGTAGCGGAAATTCTGGCGAAGTACATCGTCGATGCCTTGCCCATCCCGATGTTCGCCATCGACAACGAGCACCGCGTCATTCTCTGGAATGTTCCCTGTGAGCGGCTGACCGGGATTCCCGCCCGCTTCATGATCGGCAGAACTGGCGCATGGTCGGCGTTTTATTCGAGCGAGCGGCCGGTGATGGCTGATCTGGTATTGACCGGCTGCCGTGTGGAGGATCTCGAACGCCACTACGCGGGCAAGTATCATCCCTCGGCGTTGATTGAGAACGGCTGGGAATTCGAGGATTTCTTTCCGCAGCTACCGGCCGGCGGCAAGTGGTTGGCGTTCACCGCGTCGCCGCTGCGCGACGAGATTGGCCGTATCGTCGGAGCCGTCGAGACCTTTCGCGACATCACCGCGCAGCGGGAGGCAGAACGGACGGCACGTGACGTGGCCGTGCTCTTGTCGGAAATCGTGCAAGGCTGCCCGGTGCCGATGTTCGTCATTGACGCCGAGCATCGTGTCACGCACTGGAATCGCGCCTGCGAGTCGATGGCTGGCGTGCCGTCGGAACAGATGATCGGCTCCCGGCAGCATTGGTGGCCATTTTATCCCGAGCCACGGCCGGTGATGGCCGACCTGGTTCTGGATGCGGCGGCCGGGGAGGTGGCAAAATTTTATGCCGGAAAGTACCAGCCTTCCCCCTTGATGGCGGGCGCCTGGGAAGCCAAGGATCACTTCCCCAATTTCCCGGGCGGTGGGCGGTGGTTGTATTTTACGGCCGCACCGCTGCACGGCGCCGATGGGCGGGTGATCGGCGCCGTCGAGACGCTGCAGGACATCAGCGAGCAAAAAAGATACGAAGCCCAGTTGGAAAGCCAGGCGCGGCAGGATTTGCTGACCGGGCTGGCCAATCGCAGGGTGCTCGAAGAGCGTCTGAAACAGGCACTCTCACAGGCTGCGCGCGACGACCGTACGGTCGCCGTCGCGTTCATCGACCTTGACCGCTTCAAGCCGATCAACGACGAACTCGGGCATGCGGCAGGGGACACCCTGCTGCGCGAAGTCGCCACCCGTCTCACGGCGACCGTGCGCGAGGTCGATACCGTCGCGCGGATCGGTGGTGACGAGTTTGTGGTCATGTTGTCCGCGCCCGAGTCTGTGGAAGCTGTCGAGGGTGTGGTTCGTCGCATCATCGCCGAGGTCAGCCGTCCGTTCGAAGTCGCCGGACAGTTGGTGCAGGTGGGCTGCAGCGTCGGGATTGCGCTGTACCCGGAGCATGGCCCGGATCAGACCAGCCTGATTGGCCATGCCGATACCGCGATGTACATTGCCAAGGCTTCCGGGCGCAATACCTACCACATCCACGCGCCGTAGGCAGTGTGCGCGCAATCGACAGCCGGATGCCACCCCTGCCTGAACCTTGGGCGGCGGCAGAAAGTCTCAGCGCAACTGCCGATCAACCATTGCAGGGTTCCCGTCGCGGCAAAAAAATGTCCGGCAAGGTGGTCATTGCGTAACCGTAGTGGTCTTGGGACTGCCAACTGTTCTGAAGCATGGGCTCAGGCATGCCGGGTGGCGCGGTCAGGTGCCTGGCACCGTTGAATGCACGGGTTGCTCCTTGCTTTCTTCAATGGGTTCAGACCGCGGTCGAGATGCGACATCGACTGCCTGTGCTCCGGTCAGGGCCAACAGTTCACGTGGTGTCAGCTTGAAAACAGCGTGCGGGTGGCCGGCAGCCGCCCAGACGCTGTCGAAACGTAGCAGGTCCTGGTCGACTAGTATGATCGTTTCCCTGAGGTGTCCGATCGGACAAACGCCACCGATCGAGTAGCCGGTGTGCTGGCGCACGAAGGCGGCGTCGGCCTTGCCGAGTGGCCCGACCAGCGCCGCGATTTTCTGCTCGTCGACACGGTTGGCGCCACTGGCGACGACCATTACCGCCGTGTCGTCGGCAAGTCGGCGGAAGACGATGGATTTGGCGATTTCGGCGACGTTGCACCCGAGACCGGCTGCGGCCTGGGCAGAAGTCTTGCCGGTTGCCGGCAGCATGACTATCGTTACGGCGTGGCCGTTCCTGGCGAGCAGGTCGGTAACTCGCTGCACCGCATCGGGGAGTTTGTTTTCAGGCGGCATGGGTACCTTCCATGGCTCTGGCGGTGGCGTGCGCCGCCGGGGGGTGGCATTCGGGCTGTGCGTGGGTGGCGGCAGGAGTATCGCACACGAAGCCGGCGACAGCACACGGTACTGCCATCAGGAAAGTTCCTTCAGGCGCGTCGAAGGTCCGTTGTTGGCGACTGCGTCAGCGCTGCCCAGCGGCGATAATGACGGGTGCGCTGGCCGCCGACCGAAGCCTGTGGTCCCTGGCGCAAGTCAACGCCAGTTCAGGAGACAGCCATGCTCGACCGACCCGACGAACACCAGGAAATCCGCGATGCCGTGCGTGCCCTTTGCCGTCAGTTTCCGGACGCGTATTTCCGGGCGATCGACGCGCAGCGCGCTTATCCCGAGGTTTTCGTCGATGCGCTGATCGGTGCGGGCTGGTTGTCGGCGATGATTCCCGAGGCTTATGGCGGTTCGGGCCTGGGACTGACCGCGGCGAGCGTGATTATGGAAGAGATCAACCGTTGCGGTGGCAATTCCGGCGCCGTGCATGGCCAGATGTACAATATGGGCACGCTCCTGCGCCACGGCAGCCGCGCCCAGAAGGAAAAATATCTGCCGGCGATCGCCGCCGGCAAACTGCGCCTGCAGTCGATGGCGGTCACCGAACCGAGTACCGGAACCGACACCACCCGCATCCGGACCACCGCGGTCAGGAAGGACGGCCGTTACCTGGTCAATGGCCAGAAGGTCTGGATTTCGCGGGTGCAGCACTCGGACCTGATGATCCTGTTGGCGCGTACGACGCCGCTTGCCGAAGCGCCCCGGAAATCCGAAGGCCTGTCGATCTTTGTCGTCGATCTGCATGACGCGGTCGGCAATGGCCTCTCGGTGCAACCGATCGCGAACATGGTCAATCACGAGACTAACGAACTGTTCTTCGACAACCTCGAAGTTCCCGCCGAGAACCTGATCGGCGAGGAAGGCCAGGGCTTCCGCTATCTTCTCGACGGCCTCAACGCCGAGCGCACGCTGATTGCCGCCGAGTGCATCGGCGACGGCTACTGGTTCATCGAACGCGCCAGCCGCTACGCCAGCGAGCGCATCGTTTTCGACCGGCCGATCGGCATGAACCAGGGGGTCCAGTTCCCGATCGCCGAGGCATTCATCGAGATCGAAGCGGCGAACCTGATGCGTTTCAAGGCCTGCGCCCTGTTCGATACGCAGCAGCCCTGCGGCGCGCAGGCCAACATGGCCAAGTACCTTGCCGCCAAAGCCTCCTGGGAGGCGGCCAACGTCTGCCTGCAGACCCACGGGGGCTTCGGCTTCGCCAACGAATACGATATCGAGCGCAAGTTTCGCGAAACGCGCCTGTATCAAGTCGCGCCGATCTCGACCAACCTGATTTTCTCCTACGTCGCCGAGCATCTGCTCGGGTTACCGCGCTCTTTCTGAGGCCTGCCGCATGCGTCCACTGGATGGCATCACCGTCGTCGCCCTCGAACACGCCATCGCGGCGCCATTTTGTACCCGTCAACTGGCCGACCTCGGGGCACGGGTAATCAAGGTCGAGCGCCCCGGCAGTGGTGATTTCGCGCGCGCTTACGACCAGCGTGTGCGCGGCATGGCCTCGCATTTCGTCTGGACCAACCGCTCGAAAGAGAGTCTGACGCTCGACGTCAAGCACGCCGAGGCGCCCGGCATTCTGGCTGGCCTGCTCGATCGGGCGGATGTGCTGGTGCAGAACCTGGCGCCGGGTGCCGCCGCGCGTCTTGGTTTGTCGTACGCGGCTCTGAACGCAAAGCATCCGCGACTGATCGTCTGCGACATTTCCGGTTACGGTAGCGACGGGCCCTATCGCGACAGGAAGGCCTACGATTTACTGATCCAGAGCGAGTCAGGCTTCCTCTCCGTCACCGGCGAGTCCGACACGCCAGCCAAGGCCGGTTGCTCAATCGCCGACATCGCGGCCGGCATGTACGCCTACAGCCACATCCTGGCCGCGCTGCTGCAGCGCGGCAGGAGCGGTTGTGGTTGCCACATCGAGGTCTCGATGCTTGAAAGCATGGTCGAGTGGATGAGTTATCCGCTGTACTACGCCTTCGAAGGAGCGGCGCCGCCACCGCGTGCCGGCGCCGCGCACGCGACGATCTATCCGTATGGTCCATTCCCGGCCGGCGATGGCAAGATGGTGATGCTGGGCCTGCAAAACGAACGCGAGTGGCATGTATTCTGTCTCCAGGTCCTCGAACGTCCGGATCTTGCAGGCGATCCACGCTACGCCTCGAACGCCTTGCGCACGGCCGCCCGCGAAGAACTGCAACCGCTGATCGTTGAATGTTTCGCGTGCCTGAATTCGGAACAACTGATCGCCAGGCTGGACGCCGCGCAGATTGCCAACGCGCGCATGAACGACATGCACGACGTCTGGCAACACCCGCAACTGGCGGCACGTCAGCGGTGGATCCAGGTGCAGACACCGGCCGGCCCGATTCCGGCCCTGCTGCCTCCCGGCGAGGTCGATGCCTTCACGCCGCGGATGGATGCGGTGCCCGCTCTGGGCGAACATAGCGACGCCATTCTTGGCGAACTGGGTTGGGAAGCGCCGGAGATTGCCCGTTTGCGTGCCATCGGGGCCATATGAATGGCCACTGCCGCGGATTCCCCTTTTCCCGCTCAACGGCTTCCGTTGGTTGCGGCAAATTCGCGGCCGACGGTCGGGATGGCACTTGTTTGCCGCAAGGAGTCAAACAGTCGCCGTGGCGGTGCTGCCCTTTGATAAGATGGCTGGGGGAGGCCTGCCGGGCGGTGTGAGGCTGTTCTGCACTTTTCTTCCGGATTTTGGGTACAGTACACTTGCACCAGACTAATTGGGTTCCGGCAGTCTATGGGAGGAGAAGCCGGGGGTTTTCGTGCATCGATGGGGAGAGCGTGCATTTCGGACCGTAATCGTTGCTGAGGGGATGGGGATGGTGAGGATCAGGAAGCTAATCCTGCCGGTGCGGAAGATGCTGGGCGGGACGCTGAGAAAGCTGTTCAACTTTCTCCCACGCGAACGGCGTTTCGCGGTCTACCGCAACTTTGTCGACTGTGATCCGGCACCGGACGAGCGGCTGGTACTGAAGATCGCCGAGACGAAAGAGGAACTGGAGGCGTGCTTCACCTTGCTGCACGACGCCTATGTCGGCAGTGGGTTCATGAAGCCGCATCCTTCCGGGATGCGGGTCACCATTTACCATGCCCTGCCGACGACCACGACCTTGTGCGCGAAGTACGATGGGCAAGTGGTCGGGACGCTGTCGCTGATCAGGGAAAGTGTTCTCGGCTTTCCGCTGCAGCGGATTTTCGATCTGACGGCAATCCGCGAGAAGAAGGGAAATGTTGCCGAGGTATCGGCGTTGGCGGTTCACAAGCGTTTCCGCCGCACCGGCGGCAGCATCCTGTTCCCGCTTATGAAGTTCATGCGCGAGTATTGCACCAGTTTCTTCGATGTTCGGCATCTGGTGATTGCCGTCAACCCCAGTCATATCCAGATGTACGAGTCGCTGCTCTTCTTCCAGCGCCTGACCCAGAATGTGGTCGAAAATTACGACTTCGTGAATGGTGCGCCGGCGGTAGGTGCAACCCTCGACCTGCGGGCCGCTCCGGAAATCTTCCGCAAACACTATGCGTCGAAGCCGCCACGGCGGAATCTGCACGCATTTTTCTGGCAGCTCGAGATGCCCAACATCAAGATGCCGGCGCGCCGCTTTTACACCACCAACGACCCGGTACTGACCCCCGATCTGCTCGATTACTTTTTCAATGTACGCACCAGCGTCTTCAGTGAGCTGAGTGATCGCAAGAAGTGCCTGCTGCATACGATCTACGATTTGCCGGCGTACCGAGCAGTGCTGCCGGTGCTTGCGGAGGGCGAGCAGGATCGCAGTGTGCGCAGGCGTCACCGGCGTTTTTCGGTACGCTGTCCGGCTCGGTTTTCTGTGGTCGGCGCCGACGGCAAGGAGAGCAAGGTCTCCCTTGAGATCGTGCAGCTTTCGCGCTACGGTTTCCAGGCGCACGCACTGACTACCGTTCCGATCGACGTCTGGGGCGAAGTCACGATCCAGCTGGGGCCCGCCGAAGTCTCGCGTATCCAGGTTTCGGCGTCCCGGGAATCCAGTGGTGGCATGTATGGCTTCCGTCTTGGTGAACCCGACCTGATCTGGCGCAAGTTCGTCAATGCCCTGTATAGCGGTAGTACCCACGCCGACCTTGAAAACGCCACTCGCTTCATGACCGACCGTTGAGGTCCGTCGGGCGCCGCCGCCGCCCCTCCCGAGCGGTTCAGGGTGGCTCGGGAATCTGCTGTGCGGTGCTCACCGCCCCCCTGGTCGCTGCTTGGAGCCTGCGGCGGTAGTGAGCAGGGGCCATGCTGGTCCACCGCAGGAACGCGCGGTAGAAAGCCGCCGTGTCGGCGAAACCGAGTTCAGCGGCAATCTGGGCCACTGGCTGGCGGGTCTTTGCCAGGCGATTGGTGGCCAGGTCTCGGCGCAAGGCGTCCTTGATCGCCTGAAAGCTGGAACCTTCGTCTTCCAGGCGGCGATGCAGGGTGCGTGGCGACAAATACAAGGCGCGAGCGACGTCACCGAGCGAACAGGACGCCGGCAGCGCATCGCGCAGGGCCTTGCGCACGCGCAGGACCATCTCACGGTCACGGCGATAGAGTGTGCTCAGTTTGCCCGGAGCGCCTTCGAGGAAGCCCTGCAACGCGGCTTCGTCGCGCCGGACAGGCAAGTCGAGCAGGTTGGCGGCAAACAGCGCACGCAGTGCTGCGGCGTCGAAAGTCGAGTTCGCCGTGTAGATCAGCGCATAATCGTCCGCATGCTGCGGTCGCGGGTAGGGGAAGGCGACCGAATCGAGAACGATGCTGCGCCCCACCAGCCAGGAGAAGAGACCGTGCAGCAGACGCAGCAGCCACTCGAAGGCGAACACCCGCCCGATCTGCAGCGGGCGGGTTTCGGTGATGCACAGGCAGGCCTGCTCCTGCCCCGGCCCGTTTTCGAAACGGACTGCGAGGTCGGGCAGCAGCAGCCGCAGAAAGCGGACACTGCGTTCGATGGCGTCGGCCAGCGTCGGCGCGGTAATGATGCTGCGGCACAGGAACTCGAAGCTGCCCATGCGTATCGGCAGCGAGAACAGGCCAAATCCTTCATCGTCGAGTTCGCGGTTGATCAGGTTGTAGAGGTCGGCATAGCGATCGACGGGCACACGCGCCTGCGGGTCGCGCAGCACCTGCGTCGGAATGTGCGCGCGTTCAAGGAGCGCGGTGGTGTCACGGCCCGCGTGTTCAAGCCCCGCCAGCATCCCCTGCACGAAGGCAATGGCCACCGTGGCGCGTGCCGGGGCGGGGCCCGCAGCGGTTGGCAGCGTACCGTCTTTGTCCGCAGGCTTGGCAGTCTTCTCAGGGTATGGCATTGGCTTCTCGCAAGGTAGTGTATTGACAGCATATTTCAAGTTGGCAATATTTACATTGATAGCGGCGTATTGGGTAATGGCTTTCTTGCCGTCAACTTTCTACCATGTATATCCCCGTGCATTTCCCGGCAACCACGACCTTTTTGATTTTCATGGAGCGCGAACGACATGACTGACCTTTCCATTGCCAAGAAGCTTCTGCCCTACAAGCCCAAGCACAAAGTGCGTTTTGTCACCGCCGCTTCGTTGTTTGACGGGCACGACGCGTCGATCAACATCATGCGCCGCATTTTGCAGGCGACCGGTGCCGAGGTCATCCACCTCGGACATAACCGCTCGGTGCAGGAGATTGTGAACGCGGCGCTGCAGGAGGATGTGCAGGGAATCGCCATTACTTCCTACCAGGGGGGGCATGTCGAGTTCTTCAAGTACATGATCGACCTGCTGCGTGCCGGTGGTGGCGAGAACATCCAGGTCTTCGGCGGCGGTGGCGGGGTGATCGTCCCGAGCGAGATCGACGAGTTGCACGCCTACGGCGTGACCCGCGTCTATTCGCCGCAGGATGGTCAGTCGATGGGCTTGCAGGGGATGATCAACGAGGTGGTGGCGAAGTCCGATTTCGACCTCTCGGCGCTGGCGCCGCAGGATCCTGATGCCGTGCTCAACGCGCTGAAAGCGGGTGACCGCCGCAAGCTGGCGCAGGCCATCACCGCGCTCGAAAACGGTGCCTACCCCGAGGCCCTGCGCAAAAAGATCCTGCATGCCGCTGCCGGCCTCAAGGTGCCAACGCTCGGCATTACCGGTACGGGTGGTGCCGGCAAGTCGTCGCTGACCGACGAGATGGTCCGACGTTTCCGGCTCGATCAGGGCGATACCGTCAAGCTGGCGATCATCTCCATCGATCCTTCGCGCAAGCGCACCGGCGGAGCCTTGCTCGGCGACCGCATCCGCATGAACGCGATCGAGCACCCGAATATCTACATGCGTTCGCTGGCGACACGCGAAACCGGTTCCGAACTCTCCGCGGCACTGCCGGAAGTGATTGCCGCCTGCAAACTGGCGGGTTTTGATCTGGTCATCGTCGAAACTTCAGGAATCGGGCAGGGCAATGCGGCGATCGTGCCGCTGGTCGACGTTTCGCTCTACGTGATGACGCCGGAGTTCGGCGCCGCCTCGCAACTCGAAAAGATCGACATGCTCGACTTCGCCGACTTTGTGGCGATCAACAAATTCGACCGCAAGGGCGCCGAGGATGCCCTGCGCGACGTGCGCAAGCAATATCAGCGCAACCACGAGGCTTTCACCCAGAGCCCCGACGAAATGCCCGTTTTCGGCACCATGGCCGCGCGTTTCAACGACGACGGCGTGACCGGCCTGTATCAGGCCATCGTGCCCAAGTTGCAGGCGCTGGGACTGAAGTTCAAGCGCGGCAAACTGCCGCTGGTCAATGTTCGGCAATCGTCGAATCAGCGGGCGATCGTGCCGGCGCAGCGGGTGCGGTACCTGGCGGAGATCGCCGAAGCGGTGCGTAGCTACCATGCCCATACCGCCAAACAGGCCGAGATCGCTCGCCAGCGGCAGGCACTGCGGACGGCCAAGGCCCTCTTCCAGGCCCAGGGCAAGGCCGCCGGCGATTTCGATGAAATGATCAGCTGGAAGAATGCGCAACTCGACGCCCGGGCGACGAAGCTGCTCGACATGTGGCCGAAGACCGTCGAACTCTATGCGCAGGACGAGTATGTGGTCAAGATTCGCGACAAGGAAATACGCACCCGCTTGACCAACACCTCGCTCTCCGGATCGCGCATCCGCAAGGTCTCCCTGCCGACCTACGCCGACGATGGGGAAGTGCTGCGTTTCCTGATGAAGGAGAACATTCCGGGGGCCTTCCCGTTCACCGCCGGGGTCTTTGCCTTCAAACGCGAGAACGAGGATCCGACCCGCATGTTCGCCGGCGAAGGCGATGCCTTCCGCACCAACCGGCGGTTCAAGAAGGTCTCCGAGGGGATGCCTGCGAAGCGCCTGTCGACCGCCTTCGACTCGGTTACCCTCTACGGCTGCGATCCCGACGCCCGGCCCGACATCTATGGAAAGGTGGGCAACTCCGGTGTTTCGATCGCCACCGTGGACGACATGAAAGTGTTGTTCGACGGCTTCGAGCTCTGTGCGCCGACCACCTCCGTTTCCCTGACCATCAACGGTCCGGCACCGATCATCCTGTCGATGTTCTTCAACACCGCGATGGATCAGCAGGTCGAGAAGTTTCGTAGCGACAACGGTCGCGAGCCGACCGAAGACGAGATCCAGAAGATCCGCGTGTGGGTGCTGGCCAATGTTCGCGGCACGGTACAGGCCGACATTCTCAAGGAAGATCAGGGGCAGAATACCTGTATCTTCTCGACCGAGTTCGCGCTCAAGATGATGGGCGACATCCAGGAATTCTTTGTCCACAACCACATCGGCAACTTCTACTCGGTGTCGATTTCCGGGTACCACATTGCCGAAGCCGGTGCCAATCCCATTTCACAACTGGCTTTCACCCTGGCCAATGGGTTCACCTATGTCGAGACCTATCTGGCGCGCGGCATGCACATCGACGATTTCGCACCGAACCTGTCGTTCTTCTTCAGCAACGGCATGGACCCCGAGTATTCGGTGATCGGACGTGTTGCCCGCCGTATCTGGGCCGTGGCGATGAAGAACAAGTATGGCGGCAACGAGCGCAGCCAGAAGCTGAAGTACCACATTCAGACTTCCGGCCGTTCGCTGCACGCACAGGAAATGGCGTTCAACGACATCCGGACAACGCTGCAGGCGCTGATCGCCATCTACGACAACTGCAACTCGCTGCACACCAATGCCTACGACGAGGCAATCACCACGCCGACCGAGGAGTCCGTGCGGCGCGCCATGGCCATCCAGCTGATCATCAACCGCGAGTGGGGCGTTGCCAAGAACGAGAACCCGAACCAGGGCGCCTTCGTCATCGACGAACTGACCGACCTGGTCGAAGAAGCGGTGTTGAAGGAATTCGAAGCCATCGCCTCGCGCGGCGGCGTGCTCGGTGCCATGGAAACCGGCTACCAGCGCGGCAAGATCCAGGAAGAGTCGATGTACTACGAGCACAAGAAGCACGACGGCTCCTACCCGATCATCGGCGTGAACACCTTCCTCAATCCGAAGGGCATGGCGCAGCAGGAAATCGAACTGGCCCGTTCGACCGACGAGGAAAAGCAGTCGCAGATCAGCCGTCTGCGTGCTTTCCACGCCCGCAATGCGGGCACCGCACCGGCCATGCTGGAAAAGCTCAAGCAGACCGTGATCGAGGACGGCAACGTCTTCGCCGTGCTGGTCGATGCCGTCAAGTATTGCTCGCTCGGCCAGATCAGCAGCGCGCTGTACGAAGTCGGCGGCCAGTACCGCCGCTCGATGTAAGGGATTCCCTCAGCGGGAGAACGGTAACCCGGACCCGATAGGGCGGAGGAGTAAAACGACGGCGAGGCTACGTACCTCGCCGTTTTTAATGATGTTAGGGTTTTTGCTGGATGTGCATTGACTTGCCCAGCAGATAAGGAAAAATTTGAAGAATTGATAGTTGAGATCTCTTCGTGCTCCTGATCCCCAATGAGAAGAATGTTCCGCGTGCCCACCTGATCGGCACGCTGCTCATTGTTTTGCTGATCACCCTCGGCCTCAGCGCATTCTTCAGCTGGCAGAAACTG
>JAKOZI010000060.1 GCA_029780075.1 Pseudomonadota bacterium | reverse complement strand
CGAAGCAGGTGCGGCTGTTGTGCGAGTGGTATCTGCGCGTTCGCAAGAATTCGTGACCCGGCAACGATAACGGCTCGGAGGACTTCCCTTGCAACAGATCATCGATCGCAGGCTGGCCGGCAAGAACAAGTCGATCGGCAACCGTGAGCGCTTCCTGCGCCGCCACAAGGCGCAGATCCAGGAAGCGGTGAAGCGCGCGGTCGCCGGGCGTGGCATCCGTGACATCGCCCAGGGCGAGGACATCCACATCCCGCGCCGCGACATCAGCGAGCCGGTGTTTGGCCACGGGCAGGGCGGCCGACGCGAAATGGTGCATCCGGGCAATCGGGATTTCGTCCGCGGCGATCGCATCGACCGCCCGCAGGGTGGTGGGGGAGGGCGGGGTGCCGGGCAGGCCGGCGACGCCGGCGAAGGGGAGGATGATTTCGTCTTCCACCTGAGCAAGGAAGAGTTCATGCAGGTCTTCTTCGACGACCTGGCGCTGCCCAATCTGATCCGCACCACGCTTGCCGATGCGCCCGAGTACAAGACGCACCGCGCCGGATTTTCGAGCGACGGGACGCCGAACAACCTGCACATCGTGCGTTCGATGCGCGGCGCGATCGGCCGACGCATCGCACTAGGCAGCGAATCGCGGCGCGAACTGACGCGTCTCGAAGGATTGCTCGTCGTGCTGCGTGCGCAGCCCGCGACGCCGTCACGCCGGCATGAGATCGAAGCTCAGGAGCGTGATATCGAAGCGCTGCGCGCACACCTCCTGCGCATTCCCTACCTCGACCCGATCGACCTGCGCTATCGCAGCCGTGTGCGCACGCCGGTGCCTACGGCGAGGGCTGTGATGTTCTGTCTGATGGATGTCTCGGGTTCGATGGACGAGGCGCGCAAGGACCTGGCGAAGCGCTTCTTCATCCTGCTCTATCTTTTCCTGACCCGGCATTATGAAAGGATCGACCTGGTCTTCATCCGCCATCACACGCAGGCACAGGAGGTGAACGAGCATGATTTCTTTCATGCCACGGAAACCGGCGGTACCGTGGTGTCGAGCGCGCTGGTGCTGATGGAAGAAATCATCCGTGCCCGCTACCCGAGTGGTGAATGGAACATCTACGGCGCACACGCCAGTGACGGCGACAACTGGCATAACGACAGCACGCTTTGCCGCAAACTGCTGGCGGAGAGACTGCTGCCCCTTTGCCGTTACTTCGCCTATATCCAGGTCGTCGAGCAGGAGCAGAATCTGTGGCAGGAGTATGCGCTGCTGGCGGAGTCGTCCGAAGCCTTCGCGATGCGCAAGGCGAGCACCGCCGACCAGATCTACCCGGTGTTTCGCGACTTGTTCAGCAAGGAAGGGGCGAGCAAATGAGCGACTCCTTGAACCCCAGGCGTGGCATGCAGGGGGCAGCGTCGCTGCCGCAGCGGGCGGCGTCGCCCCTGCCGGCGCCGAGCGACTGGACCTTCGAACTGCTCGACGAGTACCACGCGGTGATCCGCAGCACCGCCAGGCGCTACGCTCTCGACACCTATCCGAACCAGCTCGAAATCATCACCGCCGAACAGATGATGGACGCCTATGCGTCGGTCGGCATGCCGGTCAACTACCGCCACTGGAGCTACGGCAAGGAATTCATTGCCACCGAAAAGAGCTATCGCCGCGGCCAGATGGGCCTGGCCTACGAAATCGTCATCAACGCCAATCCCTGCATCAGCTACCTGATGGAGGAAAACACGATGGCCATGCAGGCGCTGGTGATCGCGCACGCGGCCTACGGTCACAACAGCTTCTTCAAGGGCAACTACCTGTTCCGGATGTGGACCGACGCGGCGTCGATCATCGACTATCTGGTTTACGCGAAGGACTACGTCGCCGCCTGTGAAGAGCGGCACGGTGTCGACGCGGTCGAACTGTTGCTAGACAGTTGTCACGCCTTGATGAACTACGGCGTCGACCGTTATCGTCGACCAAACCGTCTGAGTCTGGCCGAGGAAGTGGCGCGCGCGGAGGAACGCGAAGCGCACGCGCAGCAGCAGGTCAATGATATCTGGCGGACGCTGCCGCGGCGGCGGCGCAAGGAATCTGCGGAAAAGGAAGCCACCCGTTTCCCGGCCGAACCGCAGGAAAACCTGCTCTACTTCATCGAGAAGAACGCGCCCTTGCTCGAACCGTGGCAACGCGAAATCGTCCGCATCGTGCGCAAGGTGGCGCAGTACTTCTACCCGCAGCGGCAGACGCAGGTGATGAACGAAGGCTGGGCGACCTTCTGGCACCACCATCTGCTGAACACCATGTACGACGACGGCCACCTCGCCGATGGCCTGATGATCGAGTGGCTCAAGGCGCACACCAATGTGGTTTTCCAGCCACCGGTGGGCCATCCGGGCTACAACGGCATGAATCCCTATGCCCTGGGTTTCGCCATGTACTCCGACATCAAGCGCATCTGCGAAGCCCCGACCGACGAAGACCGCGACTGGTTTCCGGATATCGCCGGCAGCGACTGGCTGGCCACGCTCGATCATGCGATGCGCAACTTCAAGGACGAGAGCTTCATCGGGCAATTCCTGTCGCCGCGGGTGATGCGTGCTTTCCGTCTGTTTGCCGTCGTCGACGACGAGAGGGCGCCCACCCTCGAGGTCGCGGCGATCCACGACGAGGCCGGCTATCGGGGCCTGCGCGAGGCGATGTCGCGCCAGTACGACCTGGGGTCGCGCGAACCCAACATCCAGGTCTGGAGTGTCAACCTGCGCGGTGACCGTTCGCTTTGCCTGCGCCACACGCAGCACAACGATCGCCCGCTCCACGACGGCGCTGACGAAGTGCTCAAGCACGTCGCCCGCTTGTGGGGTTTCCCGGTGCAACTCGAAAGCGTCGGCAGCAACGGCGAGATCTCCAGGAGTCGGGTAGTCGCGCCCGCGAATTAAGTCAGTGATGGGACGAGAAATCAAGGTCATGATCGTTGACGACTCGGCGGTGGTGCGCAAGGTGATGAGCGCCATCCTTGACCGCGATCCCGGGATCCGGGTCATCGGCACCGCCCACGATCCGATCTTCGCGATCGAGAAGATGCGCCGCGAATGGCCGGACGTGTTGACGCTGGATATCGAGATGCCGCGCATGGACGGCATCACGTTTCTTGGTCAGTTGATGCAGGAACGCCCGACGCCGGTGGTGATCTGCTCGTCGCTGACCACTGCGGGCGCGGAAACGACGCTGCAGGCCCTGGCCGCCGGTGCGGTGTCGATCATCACCAAGCCCGGCCTCGGCGTCGGGAACTTTCTGCAGGATTCGAGTGATAACCTGGTAGCCGCCGTCAAGGCGGCGGCGCGGGCCAATATGGGCGCCGTGCAGCGCGGCGCGCGCGCGCCGACGCTGGCGGCTGCGCCGCCGACGCCACGGCTGGCGATGGCGCAGACCACCGAGCGCCTGGTGGCGATCGGGACTTCGACCGGCGGCACGGTGGCTCTCGAAGCCTTGCTGACCGTATTGCCGCGGGTCTCACCGGGAATCGTCATCGTCCAGCACATGCCGGAGAGGTTTACCGCTGCCTTTGCCGCGCGTCTCGATGGGCTCTGCGAGATCTCGGTGCAGGAAGCGAAGCACGGACAACGCGTGCTGCCCGGTCTGGCACTGATTGCCCCGGGGGGCAAGCAAATGCAACTGGCGCGCAGCGGTGCGCAGTATGTCGTCGAGGTGAAGGAGGGCCCGCCGGTCAATCGCCATCGCCCGTCGGTCGATGTGTTGTTTCGATCGGTGGCGAAGTTTGCCGGCAAGAATGCGATGGGGGTGATCATGACCGGCATGGGCGACGATGGCGCGCGCGGCCTGAAGGAGATGCACGACGCCGGAGCCTATACCCTGGCCCAGGACGAGGCGACCTGCGTCGTCTACGGCATGCCCAAGGAAGCCGTCAAACTCGGCGCCGTCGACCGTAGCCTGCCGCTGCAGGCTCTCGCCGCAGCCATCTTGAGTGGCGCCGGAAGTTCGCGACCCCGTCAGGAATAGCGGCGGGCGAGCACGCTCACACTGCCGGAAACCCCGCGCGGGTCGTCATGGCGCCGGCTTTCGGCGGCGCCCCGCGTTCCCGGCGAGTGAGTAGGGGAGCGCCATCGCCGCGCGCACGCTAGCCATGGCAGAAGACGTTCAGCTTGTTACCATCCAGGTCGCGAAAGTAACCGGCGTAGAAACCTTCGCCGCGTGCGCCGACCGGGCCTTCATCCTTGCCGCCGAGTTCGAGCGCCCTGGCATGAACGCGATCGACCTTCTCGTGCGAGTCGACCACCAGGGCCACCATCACGCCGTTGCCCACCGTGGCGGCGTTGCCGTCGAAAGGCGTCATGACGGCAAGACTCGGTTTGTCTGGCGCCACTCCCCAGGCGACGCCGCGCGGAAATTCCCACACGCGTTTGGCTCCTGTTTCCGCCAGCAAGGCGTCATAGAAGGCGGTAGCAGCGGACAGGTCGTTGGTTCCAAGCGTGACGTAGCCGATCATCTGATTCTCCTTTGGGGGTCAAGAGCCGCCAGTGTAAGTCACTTGTCGTCGCGGCGGTATCGTATCCCGGCGCGAATCGTCGCTGGCCGTGTCGATGCTTGCACGATCCGGTGTGTGCGCCGCGGTGCCTGCCCAGCCCGTCCTTGCCTTCCAGGGAATGTCGGTCGGGCATCGGCGCCATGCCGGGCGCAGATCTCCTGCGCCGAGGTCCATCACGGGGCTGGTGGTTTATGGCGGCGGCAAGGCGGCGCCGGCCAGGCTGTCGAACGCCTGTTTGATGGCCGCGATTGCCGGCAGGATTTGCTCGTCGGCAATGGACCCTTCCGGGTTTGTTCGCAAGATATCCTCCAGGTGGGCAGCCATCACGGCCAGATGATCGGCCCCCAGTGTGGCCGACGCACCCTTGAGGGTGTGCAGCAGGCGCCCCGCCGTTGCGTGGTCGCCCTCGGCGAGGCTCGCCGCCAGGCGTGTCATGTCGTCGGCGTGCAATCCGACAAACCGGCGGAGCACGCCAAGGTACCTGTCGGCCCTGCCATTCAACGCCGCGAGTCCGCGTACCACGTCCATCCCCGGTTGGGTGGCCAGGCGCGTCAATGTCGCTTCGTCTGGCGTAGCCGCCTGTGCAGGCGAGGGCGGCGCAACAGACCTCGGGTCGGGCGCGCGACCGCGCAAGTCGCTGACCGACTCGGTCGGCAGCCACTTCAGCAGGGTTGTGGCGAGCAGATCGGGTTGCACGGGCTTGGCGATAAAGTCATTCATGCCGGCCTCCCGGCAGGCGCGCCGATCATCGTCGAAGGCATTGGCGGTCATGGCCACGATCGGAGTTTTCTCCCGGTGCGGCAGCGCCCGAATGGCCCGGGTGGCGTCGAGTCCGTCCATGATCGGCATCTGCATGTCCATCAGGATCAGGTCGTAGGCCGTGCTGTCTGCAATGTCAACTGCCGCACGACCATCGCTGGCCGCGTCTACGGAAAGACCGAAGCCGTGCAGCAGTTCCAGTGCAACTTCCCGGTTGATGGCATTGTCTTCCACCAGCAGCAGTCGCGCATTACCGTGGCAGCGACGCAACTGAGCCTCGGCATCGATCGGCTCCACGCTCCTGGTCATGGCCGGCATCACCCCGCGTCCGCGTTGGAGGCGGGCGGTGAACCAGAAGGTACTACCCACGCCAGGCGTGCTGTCGGCGCCGACTTCGCCGCCCATCAGTTGTCCTATACGCTGGGTGATGGCGAGCCCGAGGCCGGTGCCGCCGAACTTGCGGGTGATCGAGGTATCCGCCTGTTCGAAGGCATGGAACAGCCGGGACATCTGTTCGGGCGTGATGCCGCAGCCGCTGTCCGCAACCTCGAAGCGCACCAGCAGTTCGCTGGGGCGCTCGTCCAGAAGTCTGGCGCGCAGGGCGATGCTGCCGCGTTCGGCGAACTTGACGGCGTTGCCGGCATAGTTGAGCAGGGCCTGCCGCAAGCGCGTCGGGTCGCCACGCAGCCACATCGGTACGGCATCATAGTCGAGCTCGACCTGCATTCCCTTGGCCTGTGCCGCGTCGCCGATGATCGAGGCGACGTTGTCGAGGATGGCGGAGAGATGGAAGTCGGTGCTTTCGAGTTGTACCCGGCCGGCCTCGATCTTGGACAGATCGAGAATGTCGTTGATCAGTGACAGTAGATGCCGCCCGGCAGCGTCGATGTTGTCCAGGCGAACCGACTGCTCAGTCGTGACTCCACCGCGCCGCAAGAGATGGGTCAGACCGATGATGGCGTTCAATGGGGTGCGGATCTCGTGGCTCATGTTCGCCAGGAACGCGGTCTTGGCCTGATTGGCCGCTTCGGCCTGCTGCCTCGCGGCAACGAGTTCGGTCGTTCGCTGTTCCACCAGATCCGCGAGATGCAGCCGGTGGCGATCAAGTTCTTCGGCGAGTTGCTTTCTTTCGCTGATGTCTTCCTTGACCGCAACATAGTGGCTGATGGCTCCGTCAGGCTGCCGCAGCGGCGAGATGATCGCAAACTCGATGAATTCATGACCATCCTTGCGTTGATTGCAGAACTCGCCTTTCCACACCTGACCATTTGTCAGCGCGTTCCACATGGCCACAAAGGTCTGCGGCGGGGTCTTGCCGGCGCCCAGCATGCGGGGGTTCCTGCCCATCAGTTCGTCGCGGGTGTAGCCGGTGCTGCGGAGGCCGCTTTCGTTGACGTACTCGATTCGGGCATCGAGATCGGTGATCAGAATGCTCTCCGGGCTTTGCTCCACCGCCAGGGACAGCTTGCGCAACTGCAGTTCGGCCTGCTTGCGCTCGGTAATGTCCTGTACGATTCCGGCCATTCGCCGCGCGCTGCCGTGCGCGTCATGCTGGTGCTTGCCCGCCGCCCAGATCCAGCGCAACGCTCCGTCAGTGCGGCTTATGCGGCATTCGAAGTCCCAGTCCGACTGTGTCGAAAGCGCTTCCCGGAACAGGCGATCGACTTTCGGGCGGTCCTCGGGCAGCACGTGTTCGAGGAAGATTTCGTAGCTCCATTCGGGCGGTGGTGAGGCGTAGCCGAAGATACGATCATGCTCCGGCGTGCGATAGGCGGTGTGATCGACCAGGTCGAGTGCCCATCCGCCCGTATGGCTGGCCTGCAAAGCGAAGCGCAACCTTTCTTCGCTCTCGCGCAGAGCTGCGTTGGCGGCCTGGCGTGCCGCCTCGCGGGCAAAGCCATCCAGCGCGAAGCTGACATCCCTTGCCATTTCCAGCAGCAGTTGGCGGGTGTCTTCGTCGAACGCGTTTACTGTCGGGGCGTAGAGCGTCAGGGCGCCAGTTACCACGCCATTGTGTTGCAGCGGCAGCGAGGCGGAAGCGGCCCAGCCAAAGCGGGTGGCACGTGCATGCCAGGGGGCGGTACGTGGGTCGGCGAGAAAGTCCTGACACCACACCGCTGTAGTCTCGCGTATTGCGGTGCCGGTCGGCCCCATGCCCAGTGGGTCGTCGGCGGCGATGGAAATCTGGATGTCGTCGAGGTACTCCAGGCCATCGCCATGCGCGTAGGCCGGGATGACTCGCTGGCTCACCGGATCGAGCATCGCCACCCAGGCCATTTTCATGCCCCCGAAGGTCACCGCGTTGCGGCAGATTTGCGGCAACAATTCTTCCTCGCTCGCGGAATGAACGATGGCCTGGTTGCATTGACTGAGGGCAGCATAAAGCTGAGCGAGGCGGTGAATCTCGCCTTCGGCGCGTTTGCGCTCGGTGATGTCCTGAACGGTGCCGATGGTGCGCAAAGGCTGGCCGTCCGGCCGGTCTTCCAGACCGCCGTAGATCAGCAGCCAACGAATGTCCCCGCGCTGCGGGCAGGTTCTCATTTCCAGGCCGGGCATGCGATCGCCCGCCAGGCAGGCGGCAAACCAGTCCTGCATGGGCCGTCGGTCATCAGGGTGCAAGGACTCCAGCCATTGCTCGAACGGCAGAGGGTCACTGCTTGCTGGCAGCAAGCCATGCAGGCGGCAGGCTTCCTCGCTCCATGTCACCTTGCCGGCATCAACCCGCCAACTGCCGATATGCGCAATCGCCTGCGAATCGGCAAGCAAGCGCGCCTGCTCCCGGAGCGTCTGTTCGGCACGCTTGCGCTCGGCCTCGCGAATCGCTACCAGACGTTCATAAGCGCCACGGCGTTGCAGCTGGAAATACAGACCAAGAGTGGCGACCAGGGACAGCAGGCAGAAAAGTCCGGTCTGTGCGAGCGCATCGCTGCGCCAGGCCGCGAACAGCGCCGGCACTTCGCGGCTGACAGCAATCACCAATGATTTGTCCATCGTCACCTCTACGGGCCGGATGGTGCGCAGAACCGTCAGACGGTCCTCGCCGGTCGAGGCGGTGACCCCTGCATACTCGTTGACCGGTTGGCCACTCCTGATGTGCGCGTTGAAGAAGGCGTTCGACATTGCCGCGAGGTCGATGCCGACGATGCCCTGCGGGTCGGGAACCCTGAACACCACTTTGCCATCGCTATGGATCAGCGACGACCGCATGTCGTCCGCGTAGAGAATCGAACTCAGGAGGGTTCTGAAATAGTCCGGGTCGAGGATAGCCAGGATGACTCCGGCGAACCTGCCATGATCATCGCTGAGCATCTTCGCCGCGCTGATGGCGTAGACCCCGAGGGGCGTCCTGAAGGGCGGTGAGACATACAGCATGGCCGCATTCCCGTTCCGGCGGACGACCTGAAAGCGCTCTCCGTCGCTGAAGTCGCGCCCGACCAGCTCTGCACGGTTGCTGGCTACCGCGGTGCCGGCGGCGTTCATGATCACGATCGTGCGTACCCCCGGCATGGCGTTGCTCATCGCCTGCAGGTGCCGGGCGAGCATTGCCTCACGGCCGACTTCCATCGTCGGGTTGGACAGATCAAGGCGAATCGAATCGAGCACGCGACTGGTCACCAGGAGTTGCGAAGCCAGGTTCTCCTCGACGACGATGGCTTGCGTGCCCAGCCGCTCACGCTCGCGGGCATCGATGGACTGGTGTTGCGAGTAGAGACTGCTGCCGATGACCGTGCCAAGAAGCAGCAGGGCTGCGGCAAGGAGCAGCCATTGCGCGAAAGGTGATCCGTCTGGCAGCCGTCGCCACAGAATCATGTCAGGTTTCCTTTCGGCCATTCCGTCCCTTGTCGTCGATCACCTTGACACCGCGGTCACGAGGACGCGAGTTTGTCGCGCAATCCCTCGATGCGGCGGCGATTGACCCCGAAATCGTTACTCCCGACGCGCGACGCCGAGCGTACCTGTACCACACCCTGCACGGGGTCGAACCAGAACTCGACATCGTCGACGAACTTCATGAGTCGAGTCGTGTACTGCGCGCGCAGATAGTCGACCCGGCTGTCAACGATGATCACGTCCGGATCGGCCTGCAGCAGCGCGCTCAGCTTCGCCATCGTGGTCGGCCCATCGCCGCGCAGCGCCAGCGGTGCGATCTGTGCGGCATCGCGCTGGCGATGGTCAGGCCACAACAATGCCTGGCTGCTCACACTGTTGGCGGTATCCGACGGTCGCTTGAGTTTGCCCGCGCGCACGCCCAGATCGCCGGGAGGAGTGCCGGCGAACAGGCCCAACTGTCCGGCCAGCAAGGCCAGCGAGGCGATCGCCACGCAAGCCGTGGCGATCCACTTGATGATCTGCATGCCAAAGCCTCCCGGGGTCCCTGCGTCACGCGTCCATTATGGGCCAATGATATCCCGACCACTCGGTGACTCGCGTTCTGTGGAATCGTTCGCTTGCTTCGCGCGTCTTCCGTGCAACGCAAGAAAGATCTTGCAAATGTTAGATATTGTGCGATACTGAGGTCTATTCAAACACAAACGAACATTTAAGACCGAAACAGAACATCACCAGAAAGGGCAGCCATGTCGAACCGTCTCAATTCTCCTGTCAGCGTATCGAACGACTCTCTTCGGAGGCAACCCGCGCATGGCTGAGCATCTCGCCGACCATCGGCTGGAGTTGATCATGTCCGAACTGTCGGCGCGCGGTGAGTGCCGCACGCGGCAACTGGCGCAACAGTTCGCCTTGTCCGAGATGACGGTGCGCCGCGATCTGGCCGAACTCGAGGCGCGCGGCCTCCTGCGCCGGGTCCATGGTGGAGCGGTCCTGCTCAATCGCGACGTCGAATACACGCAACGCCTGGAACTGGCGTCGCTGCAGAAGCAGCAGGTCGGCCGCGCCGCGACGCGACTGCTGAAAAGCGGCCAGACGGTGTACCTGGATGCCGGCACGACGGCCTTCGAAATGGCACGGGCGATCGGCCAGGGCCTGCCGCAGGTCACCCATCTCCAAATCGTCAGCCACGGTATCAGCATCATCAGCGAACTCGCCGGGCGCACGCCCTATCACCTGCAGTTGATCGGCGGCGAGGTCTATCAGAATGCGCTCAGCACCGTCGGTCCGATTGCCCTGGCACAGATCGCCAACCTTGATATCGATCTCTTCTTCATGGGTGCCGGCGGTGTTACCTGCGCACAGGGCTGGACCAATTCCAACCACGTCGAGGCGGTGATCAAGCGCGCGGTCATCGCCCACAGCAAGGGCGTTTGCGCGATCTGCGACAGCGCCAAATGGGGCCAGCAGTCCTTCGCGCCCATCGTGCCCTTCGCCGCCCTCAGCCGCTGGATCGTCGATCGCGGCCTGGCCGGCGAGGGGCTCGCCGCCGCCCGCGCCGCCGGAATCAGCATCACTTGCGCTGAGCCGTCGTGACCGACCGCGATGGCGCCAGATGCGCTTCCGACCACCACCCCAGCCCGCATCCCCGGCATCTCCGGAGCAGGGCGACACGAGGAAAGCAATGATGATCAAGTTGACCCAGGGGAACATTCTCCTGAACGCCCAGGCACCCGACAAGACCGAGGCGATCCGCATCGCTGGCAACCTGCTGGTCGATGCCGGCAACATGCAGCCGGGTTACATCGACAGCATGCTGTTACGTGAAAAGGTGGCCAATACCTATCTGGGCAACGGGATTGCCATTCCGCACGGACTACCCAGGGATCGCGACCTGATCCTGCGGACCGGCATCTCGGTAAGCCAGTTTCCCGACGGCGTGCAGTGGCATCAGGGAGAAACGGTGTATCTGGTGGTGGCCATCGCCGCCCGCTCTGACGAACACATCGAGCTGCTCGCCAACCTCACCGATGTGCTCGATGACCCACAGACCGTGCACCGTCTGGCTACCACCAGTGATCCGCTGGACATCATCGCGCGCCTGACCCAGCCGCGCGACAGCGGATCGGTTGCCGTCGCGCCGGGTGAGGTCGCCGACGATTTTGCCAAATGGGTCGATGTCACGCTGACCGGCCCCGCCGGGCTGCATGCCCGGCCAGCAGCGGCATTTGTCGATATCGCCAGGCACTTCGAGTCGGAGGTGCGCGTGCGCCACATCAGCAAGGTGGCCAACGGCAAGAGCCTGCTCTCACTGCTGAAGCTCGGCGCCGGAACGCGGGCCGGCATCCGCATCATGGCGCGTGGCAGCGATGCCGACGCCGCGCTCGAGGCGCTGGCGGCGGCGGTCAGGCATGGCCTTGAGGACGCAGAGGAAGCGAGCCCCTCGCCAGACCTTGTCGCCCCGACCCTGAGCCTGCAGGCGCGCGCGATCGCCGGCATCGCCGCCTCGCCGGGCGTGGCGATCGGTCCGCTGCGGCATTTCCGACGCGAAAAGATCGTCGTCGCGGCGACCGCCGACGACGCGGTGCAAGAGGAGACTCGCCTGCGTCAGGCGATTGCCGCGGCCCGGCTGCAATTGCGCGAACTGCACGACGAGGTCAAGGCGCGCAGCGGCGCCGCGCGTGCCGCCATCTTCCGCGCCCATGAGGAGTTCCTTGACGACCCCGATCTGGTCGAGGCGACGCAACGGCTGATCGAGGCCGGGCACAGTGCCGGCTGGGCCTGGCGTCAGAGCATCGACGAGCGGGCGCAGGAGGTGGCGTCGCTCGACGACACACTGCTCAAGGAGCGTGCTGTCGATCTCCAGGATGTCGGGCGCCGGGTGCTGCGCCTGCTCGCCGACACGCTGGAAGAAGAACCTGGTACCTTCACCATGCCGGTGATCCTGGTCGCCGAGGACTTGTCGCCGTCGGACACCGCTCGCCTCGACCCGGCGATGATTCTCGGCATCTGCACCGCCGGCGGCGGCCCGACCTCGCATACCGCGATCATCGCCCGCTCGCTCGACATCCCGGCCATCGTCGGCGCCGGCCCCGCAGTGCTGCATCAGCCCGAGGCCAGCGTATGCATACTCGACGGCGACGCCGGCAATCTCTACCTGGAACCGGGAGACGGCGATCTGCACCTGGCTCACCAGGTGCAGCTGCAGTGGCAGGCGCTGCGCGAAGCCGAGCGGCTGGCCTGCTATCAACCGGCGATCACCACCGACGGCCAGCGCATCGAGGTGGTCGCCAACATCGGCGGCGCCAGCGAAGCCGAACAGGCGGTGGCCGCCGGCGCCGAAGGCATTGGTCTGCTGCGCAGCGAATTCCTCTTCCTGCAGCGCGCCGAGCCGCCGAGCGAAGACGAGCAGTTCATCGCCTACAGTGCGATGACCCGTGCCCTCAACGGTTTGCCACTGATCATCCGCACGCTCGACATCGGTGGCGACAAGGAAGTGCCATACCTGTCGCTGCCCGCCGAAGACAACCCTTTCCTCGGCGTGCGCGGCATCCGTCTGTGTCTCGCCCGCTCCGACCTTTTTCGGCCGCAGTTGCGTGCCATCTACCGTGCCGCCGCGACCGGCCCGGTGAAGATCATGTTCCCGATGATCGCCACCGTCGAAGAGTTGCTTGCCGCGCGCGCCATCGCCGAAGACGTTCGCCGCGAACTCGGGGCCGCCGCGGTGGACATCGGCATCATGATCGAGGTGCCTTCGGCGGTACTGATGGCGCCGGAGCTCGCCGCACACGCCGACTTCTTCTCGGTCGGCACCAACGACCTGACACAGTACGTGCTGGCCATGGATCGTGGGCATCCGAGCCTGGCGCGCCAGGCCGACGCCCTGCACCCGGCGGTGCTGCGCATGATCGACATGACCGTCAGGGCGGCCAGCGCCGCCGGAAAGTGGGTCGGGGTATGCGGCGGCATGGCCGGTGATCCGAAGGGCGCGATGATCCTCGCCGGCCTCGGCGTCGCCGAACTGAGCATGAGCATTCCCAGCGTCGCGGCGATCAAGGCCCGCCTGCGTGCTCAATCCCTGGTCGACCTGCGGGCGCTCGCGCAGCGTGCGCTCGCCTGCCGGACCGCCGCTGAAGTGCGCGCCCTGTGAAGGAGCATACGACCATGAATCCAATGCCCGGCATTGCCACCATCACCCTCAACCCGGCCATCGACCAGAGCGTCGCCATTCCCGGCTTCGCCGCCGGGAGCGTCAACCGCGTGGCCTGGGAGCAGTCCGATCCCGGCGGCAAGGGAGTGAACGTCGCTTCCTTTCTCGCTGACCTCGGTTGCCGCGTCGCCGTCACCGGACTGCTCGGTCGCGACAACGCCGGCGTCTTCGAACAACTTTTTTCCGGCAAGGCGATGAGCGACGCCTTCGTGCGTATCCCGGGCAACAACCGCGTCAATATCAAGATCATCGACGAGGTGACGCCCTCGATCACCGACATCAACTTTCCCGGCCCGGCGGCGGCGCCCGAACACCTCGCCGAACTGGCACGGCGGATCGATGCACTGCTCGCCGACCACGACTGCTTCGTGATCTCCGGCAGTGTCCCCGCCGGCGTTCCCGCCGCCTACTGCCCGGATCTGATCCGCCGCCTCAAGATGGCGGGCAAGCGCGTGCTGCTCGACAGCAGCGGTCAAGCGCTGCGCGAGGGTATCGCCGCGGCGCCCTGGGCGATCAAACCAAACCTCGCCGAACTCGAGGAGCTCGTCGATACACCGCTGCCAGACCAGGCGGCGGTGATCCATGCGGCGCGCGCGCTGCTCGGGAGCGGCCTCGCTTGCGTGCTGGTGTCGATGGGCCGCGACGGCGCGCTATTCGTCACCGCCGATGCGTGCCTGCACGCCATTCCGCCCGAGGTGACGGTCAAGACCACGGTCGGAGCCGGCGACGCAATGCTGGCCGGCTTCATCGCCGGCAGCCTGCGCGGCTGGTCACTGGCCGACTGCGCGCGTCTGGCCACGGCCAGCGCCCTCGGCGCGCTGACCCAGATCGGGCCGCGACTGCCGGCGGCGGCAATCATCGAGTCATTCATGGCCCAGGTCACGGTACGCCAGATCGCCGCTGCTGCAGGACAGTCGCCGGCATCGAGCCAATCAACAGGGAGTCGCTAGACATGGCAAGGATCATCGCAGTCACCGCATGCCCCACCGGCATCGCTCACACCTACATGGCCGCTGAGGCCCTCAAGAAAACCGCCGCGCTGATGGGCCACAGCATCCGCGTCGAGACCCAGGGCGCTGCCGGCGCCAGGGACATCCTCGACGAGGCCGATCTCGCCCAAGCAACTTTGCTCATCCTCGCCGCCGACACGCACGTCGAAATGACCCGCTTTGCCGGCAAGACGGTGTATGAAACCAGCACCAGCACGGCGATCCGCGAACCACAAGCGGTGCTCGACGCCGCCCTGGCCCTGATCGGCATCCGCACCGAGCGCCGGCCTGAACCCGGGGCGGTGGCTGCGGCACCGACGGTCGCCGCCACTGCCATAGCCCAGGTCGATGACGCCAGTGGCGACATCAGGAGGATCGTCGCCATCACCGCCTGCCCGACCGGCATCGCGCACACTTTCATGGCCGCCGAAGCGCTGAAGAAGGCCGCCGCCAGGCATGGCTACAGGATCAAGGTGGAAACGCAGGGCTCGGTGGGCGCCAGGAACACGCTCAGCGCCGAGGAAATCGCCACTGCCGACGTGGTCATCATCGGCGCCGACACGCACGTCGATACCAGCCGCTTCGCCGGCAAGCGGGTGCATGAAACCTCGGTCGGCCGTGCGCTGAAGGAAACCGACAAGGTCCTGCAGGAGGCTTTGGCGTTGCCCGCGCCAAGTGGAGCGGCGCAGCTGCGCGCGGCGGTGCACGCCGAGGAGCGCACGCCGGAGAAGCCGGCCGGGGCCTACAAGCATTTGCTGACCGGGGTTTCCTACATGCTGCCGATCGTCGTCGCCGGCGGGCTGGTGATCGCGCTTTCCTTCGTCTTCGGCATTGAGGCCTTCAAGGAAAAGGGCACCCTGGCGGCCAGTCTGATGGACATCGGCGGTGGTGCGGCCTTCGCGCTGATGATTCCGGTACTCGCCGGATTCATCGCCTTCTCCATCGCCGACCGGCCCGGTCTCGCGCCGGGTCTGGTCGGCGGCATGCTGGCCAGCCAGTTGCAGGCCGGTTTTCTGGGTGGCATCGTCGCCGGTTTCATTGCCGGCTACATCGCCCGCTATCTGCGCGACCACATCCACCTGCCGGCACATTTCGAAGGCCTCAAGCCGGTGCTGCTGATTCCGCTGCTCGCCACGCTGGTGGTCGGCCTGCTGATGATCCATGTCGTCGGCAGTCCGGCACGCGCGATCATGGAGGGGCTCACCCGGTTCCTGCAGGGCCTCAGCGGCACCAACGCCGTGCTGCTCGGCCTGCTGCTCGGTGGCATGATGGCGGTGGATATGGGCGGACCGATCAACAAGGCAGCCTACACCTTTGGCGTCGGCCTGCTGGCGAGCAACACTTTCATGCCGATGGCCGCGGTCATGGCTGCCGGCATGGTGCCGCCGCTGGGCATCTCGCTCGCCACCTTCCTCGCCAGGAACCGCTTCTCGGCCGACGAACAGATTGCCGGCAAGGCCGCCGCGGTACTCGGCATCTCGTTCATCACCGAAGGCGCGATCCCGTTCGCGGCCAAGGATCCGCTGCGCGTGATTCCCTCCTGTGTGGCCGGCGCGGCGACCACCGGCGCGCTGTCGATGATCTTCGGTTGCACCCTGCACGCACCGCACGGCGGCATCTTCGTGCTGGCGATTCCCAACGCCGTCGGGCAGTTGTTGCCTTACGTCGGCGCCATCGCCGTTGGCACGCTGCTCACCGCCCTGGTCCTGATCGTGCTCAAGAAGCCCTTGCCCGCAAATGGGGCCGTAGCCGCCTAGCCCGTCGCAGCGGGCGAGGGGAGATCCTCTCCTCCAGCCTCCCAAAAGCAGCACCCCCATGACGATGCCGGGCCCGGCAGGGGGCATCTCACGCCCGAATTTCGTAAAAGGAAGGATCCGACCATGCGCCAAATACCCCTGAGCCGCCGCTCTTCGCTCTCCCTGCTCAGCGTCCTTCTGGTCGTCCTGCCGTGCGGCCAGTCAGCCGCCGCCGAGGCGAGTGGCACGAAGGTCGTCGAAACCGACGTCGGCGGCGTCGAGGCTCCGGAAATCCCGCTCGAGCTGGCGCCCAAATTTGCCAGGGATCTCGTCGTTGCCGGCTATCTGCGTGCGCTCAGCGGACTCAACTCCGAAGGAAGCCGGGCCGCCTGCTTCCAGTTGGCCGGTTCGCAAGCCAAGTACCGCCTCGGCAACGAGTGCGAGGTCTACGGCGAACTGTTTGTCGGCAAGCAACTGGCGAGTTTTGCCGACGGCGCCACCCTCAGTGCGAACGTCATGTTCAGCCTGAACCACGCGACGGCCTACAACGCCGGCGACCACGGCACCGATACTCGCGTCGCCCAGGCCTACGTTGCCGCCGAGAAGCTCTCCCTGCTCAACGGCGGGGCGGTGTGGGCCGGACGGCGCTATTACAAGCGCGAAGACATCCACATCAATGATTTTTTCTACTGGAATCCGCAGGGACTCGGCGGCGGTATCGAGGATGTCGCCATCGGCGGTGTCCAGGTCAGCCTGGCCTTTTTTCGTGAGGACAGCCAGGACCAGCCGATCAAGGCCGACCGCTACGATTTCCAGGTGCGCGGCCTCAAGGCCAATCCTCATGGCGAGCTCGAATTCGGCCTGAGCGTGATTCCCGCATCCGGCCATGTCGCCACCGGTGGCGACTCCGGCTGGTCGCTGACCGTGCAACACCGCCAGAGCAACCTTCTCGGCGACGGCTGGAACAAGTTCGCCGTGCAGTACGGGGTCGGACCGGGAACCGGGCTCGGCAGCACCGGGCCACTCGCCAATACCACCGCCGACAAACGCTGGCGCGTCGTCGAAGGCATCTACGCCCAGATGACGCCGAAGCTCGGCGGCATGTTGACCGGCGTATTCCAGAAAGACGAGTCACCCACGGGCGACCAGAGCTGGATCTCGGCGGGCGGCCGCCTGACCTACGGCCTTACTGAGCACTGGAAGCTACAGGGCGAACTGGGGCATGACCGGGTCAAGCCGAGCGCCGGCGCGACACGCAACCTGACCAAGCTCACCGTCGCGCCGACGCTGGCCATGGCCAGAGGCTTCTGGTCGCGTCCCGAGTTGCGCTTCTTCTACACCTACGCGCGCTGGAACGATGCCGCGGCGCTGGCGGCCAACAGTTCGACGAATACCGCCGTCGCCTCGACCGCCGCGAACGGCATCTTCGCCGGCGGTAACCAGGGTTCGACGATCGGCCTGCAATTCGAAGGCTGGTGGTGAGCCCGGCCGGAACGGCGGCGGGTCCGACAAACGACGCTCGCAGGAAAACCACCTGCCGCCGTGGCTACTCCGGCGATTCCGCTGCCGCTTGCCGGCTGGCAGGCAGATTGACCAGCACGATCCCCAGCGTGACACAGACTGCCGCGACGATGAAGCTGGGGGTCAACCGCTCGCCCAGGAACAGCACGCCGAAAGCGACGCCGAAAAGCGGGGTCAGGAAGGAAAAGACCATCAGCCGCCCGGCAAGGTGGCGGGTGAGCAGCCAGAACCAGGTGAGATAGCTGGCGAAGGCGACGATCACGCCCTGGTAGGCGAGCGCCAGAACGATCGGCACGTTCAGCGCCGTGACGCCGCTCTCCCCGAGCAGCGTCGACAGCGGCAGCAGCAGCGCCGTCGAAGCGGCGAGCTGGTAGAACAGCACCTTGGTGGCGCTGATCGTCGCCAGGCGGCTGGCACGGATCAGCACCGTCGTCGTCGCCCAGCCGAGCGCCGCGAGCAGGCCCAGCCCGTCACCGATCCAGGCCTCTGGCCGGGTACCGCTGTCGCCGGCGAAACCGAACACGATGCCGGCGAAGGCGAGGGCGACGCCAGCCAGATGCCGCCAGCGCAGTTGCTCACCAGCAACGAAGCAGTGCAGCCCGAGCACGGTCAGGCACGGAGCAGTGTAGAGAAAGACGATCATCCGCGAAGCCGTGGTGTAGGACAGTCCGACGTAGATGAAGACGAATTCGATCCCGAACAGCAGCCCGGCGAGCAGCCCGGGACGCCGGCTGCCATCGTCGTCGCGTAGCGGCAGCCGTCGCCAGTACGCCCAGCCGGCAAGCAGCCCCAGGGCGATCGCCGAACGCAGTCCGGCTTGCAGAATCGGGCTGATGCCTTCGCCGGCGACCTTGATCGTCACCTGCTGGTAAGCCCAGGTCGCGCAGAGCACGACCATCACGAAAAAAGCGGTGAAACCGGGCGGGGTGCGTGCCTGCATGAATATGGACGAAGGGCGCAGCAGCGTGGGGGGGCCAACGGCGCAGTATCCGGGCTTCTCGCCGGCGGGTCAAATACGCTTGGCCGGAATCGCAGTGTGCTTCCGTCGACGGCGCGCGCATCATGTGAGCGGCGTCGCCGGACAGGGCGGGACCGAGGGCCGCCGGTGTTTCCGCAAAACGGCGCGCAGCAGCAATTTCCGATTGCCGCGCTTCGCGGAAGGGCAGATACTAAGGACATGCAGAGGGACAACCAAGACCGCCGGTGAATGGCCCCGCTACCGGCTCCGGAGGGAAACCATGAGCACCAACAATACACCGATCGGCGTGCGGGTCCGGTTGACGGCCCTCGCGTTGCTCACCTTGATCGGCCTGGCGGTGCTCTGTATCGTCGCCCTGGTCAATCTGAAGGGCAATCTGCTCGAGGACCGCAAACTGAAGACGCGCAATCTTGTCGAGGTCGCGGTGGGCATCGTCAGCCACTTTCACCAGCTCTCGACGCGCGGCGTGCTACCGGAAGCCGATGCCCGGCTCGCGGCGATCGCCACGCTGCGTGACCTGCGCTATGCCGGAACCGACTACTTTTTCGGCTTCGATACCAACCACGTCTACTTCCTGCTGCCGACCAAACCGGAGTTCGAGGGTCAGAACAAGAAGGAGATGAAGGATGCCAAAGGCACCTTCCTGATCCAGGAACTGGTCGCCGCCGCTCAGGCCGGTGGTGGCTACGTCAACTACTGGTTCCCCCGCTCCGGTTCGGACATCCCCGAGCCAAAACTCTCCTATGCCGCGCTTTTTGCGCCATGGAACTGGGTGGTCGGCACCGGCATCTACATCGACGACGTCGACGCCACGTTCCGTCGCGAAACGCTGATCCTCGGCGGCATTGCCATGGCCCTGCTGGTCCTGATCGCGGTGATTTCCTGGCGGCTCGCCCGGGGCGTCCTGCGCCAGCTCGGTGGTGAACCGGCGTACGCCGCGGCGGCGACGGCACGCATCGCCGCCGGCGACCTGGCCACGCCGGTGGTCGCCGACACGCGCTTTACCGACAGCCTGTTGATGGCCATGCAGCGCATGCAGGGCCGGCTGAGCGAAGTCTTCCGCAGTATCGACGCCGCCGCGCAGTCGCTCTCGAACAATGCCGAAGCCTTGTCCACCACCGCCGCCGCAGTCAGCCGGGCGGCCGGCGGGCAGGCCGAGGCAACCGCCGCGACGGCCGCGTCGATCGAGGAAATGACGGTCAGCATCAACGAGGTCTCCGCCCAGGCACAGCAGACCGAGGCCAACTCGAAGCGCACCGCCGGCCTGGCCGATGAGAGCGTTGCCGTCATCCATCGCGCGGCCAGCGAGATCGAGTCGATGGTGTTGACGGTGGGGGGATCGGCGACGCAGGTGCAGGGGCTGCTGCGGCGCTCGCAGGAGATCGGCGGCATCGCGCACGTGATCAAGGAGATCGCCGACCAGACCAACCTGTTGGCGCTCAACGCGGCGATCGAAGCGGCGCGCGCCGGCGAACAGGGGCGGGGTTTTGCCGTCGTTGCCGACGAGGTGCGCAAGCTCGCCGAACGTACGACGCAGGCGACGATCCAGATCGCGAACACGATCGAGCAGATTCAGACAGAGACCAGCCTTGCCGTCACCGGCATCGAGGCCGCCGTGCCGCAGGCCGGCCGCAGCCTCGATCTGGTCCGCGAGGCGGCCTCGATGCTCGACCTGATCGACGTCCAGGCCGCCGACTCGCTGGCACGTGCGCGCGAGGTGGCCAACGCCGCGGGCGAGCAGGCCGCCGCCGCAGGCGACATTGCCCGGCATGTCGAACAGATTGCCCGGATGGCCGAGGAAACGACCGCGACGATGAGCGGCAACGCCGACAACGCCCACCAGCTCGAAGTCATGGCCGGGCAACTGCGCCAGCAGACAGCCTATTTCAGGACCTGATTCACCGAGCCGTCGATGGCGGACATGCGGAAGCAACCGACGGCACGCGATCTTGCCGTGCGCATGACCCGCCTCGCCGGGGCGCGGGCAAATCGACTTTATTCAGGAAGAAGAATGCGACGGGGAAGCCTCGGTCGACGAAGGGCAGGCGGACGAATGATGCGATACCGCTGTCGGCGGGTTATCCCGCATCGGGAACGGCATGTGCCACGCCCGGAGATCACTGGGCGGTGTTGATCGAGGACCGACATGCGTCGATGAGCGGGCGATGGTCATGGTCTGGCGGAGGTCTTCTGGGGACTCCTTGCTAGACCGCATATTTCGCGTTGGCCGGCGTGGCATGTAGCTGAAGCCCAACAGCAGCAACTACCTTGAGGATCGGTTGCGAACTCTGGATTGCCTGATGCGATCACCGAGGCAATGCGCTCGGCGGTGCGCCCGAGGGATTCGCCAGCGTGCTAGAATAGGCGGCTTGATCAAGACGACGACATTCCCGCCCCAGTCGCGTCGCCAGCGGAAAGAAGATGGAAGCTTTCGCCAAAGAAACACTCCCGATCAGCCTTGAAGACGAGATGCGTCGATCGTATCTCGACTATGCCATGAGCGTGATCGTCGGGCGCGCCCTGCCGGACGCGCGCGACGGCCTGAAGCCGGTGCATCGGCGCGTTCTGTTTGCCATGCACGAGTTGTCGAACGACTGGAACAAGCCGTACAAGAAGTCGGCGCGGATCGTTGGCGATGTCATCGGTAAATACCATCCGCACGGCGACACGGCGGTCTATGACACCATCGTGCGTATGGCGCAGGATTTTTCTCTGCGTTACATGCTGGTCGATGGGCAGGGCAACTTCGGCTCGGTCGACGGCGACAACGCCGCCGCGATGCGTTACACCGAGGTGCGCATGGCGCGCATCGGGCACGAGCTGCTCGCCGACATCGACAAGGAGACGGTCGATTTCGGGCCCAACTACGACGGTTCGGAGAAAGAGCCGCTGGTCATGCCGTCGCGGATTCCGAACCTGCTGATCAACGGTTCGTCGGGCATTGCCGTGGGCATGGCGACCAACATTCCACCGCACAACCTCAGCGAGGTGGTGGATGCCTGTCTGGCGCTGCTGAGCAATCCCGAAACCACGGTCGACGAGCTGATCGATCTGCTGCCCGCTCCGGATTTTCCGACGGCAGGCATCATCTACGGCGTCGGCGGGGTCCGCGAGGGTTACCGAACCGGGCGCGGTCGCGTGCTGATGCGTGGCAAGATTCATTTCGAGGATATCGACCGGGGTAACCGGCAGGCGATCATCATCGATGAACTGCCGTACCAGGTGAACAAGCGGACTTTGCTCGAAAAGATCGGCGAGTTGGTCAACGAGAAGCGGATCGACGGGATTTCCGATCTGCGCGACGAGTCGGACAAGTCCGGCATGCGCGTGGTGATCGAACTCAAGCGCGGCGAAGTCGCCGAGGTGGTGCTCAACTGCCTGTACAAGCAGACCCAGCTCCAGGACACTTTCGGCATGAACATGGTCGCGCTGGTCGATGGTCAGCCGCGGCTGCTGAATCTCAAGCAGATGCTCGAGTGTTTTCTGTGGCATCGGCGCGAGGTCCTGACCCGGCGCACGGTCTTCGAATTGCGCAAGGCCCGCGAGCGGGCGCACATCCAGGAAGGCCTGGCGGTGGCGCTCGACAATGTCGATGAGATCATCGCCCTGATCAAGGCTTCACCGACGCCGGCCGACGCACGCCGCGGGCTGATGTCGAGACTCTGGACCTCGCCGACGGTGGCCGAGATGCTGGCTCGCGCTGCGCTCGATGCGACGCGCCCGGAAGGCCTGGGTCTTGAGTTCGGGCTGTCGCAGAACGGCTACCTGCTGTCGGAAGCGCAGGCGCAAGCGATCCTCGAATTGCGACTGCAGCGGCTGACCGGCCTCGAACGCGACAAGGTCGTAGCCGATTACGCGGAACTGCTGGAGCGCATCGGTGACCTGATGGACATCCTGGCCCGCCCGGAACGAATCACCGAGATGATCGTTGCCGAACTGACCGGAATCCGCGCCCAGTTCGGTGACAAGCGTCGCTCAGAAATCGTCACGCACACGCAGGATCTCGGCATCGAGGACTTCATCACGCCTCTCGACATGGTCGTGACTCTGTCGCACACCGGCTACATCAAGTCGCAACCACTTGCCGACTATCGCGCGCAGAAGCGAGGCGGGCGCGGCAAACAGGCGGCGGCGATGAAAGCCGACGATTTCGTCGATCACCTGTTCGTCGCCAACACCCACGATTTCATCCTCTGCTTCACCAACCGTGGGCGGGTCTATTGGCTCAAGGTCTATGAAGTGCCGCAGGGGACGCGTACCAGTCGCGGCAAGCCGATCGTCAACCTCTTTCCCTTCGAGGACGGCGAGAAGATCAGCGCCATCCTGCCGGTCAAGGAGTTCGCCGAGGATCGCTACATCTTCATGTGCACCGCCAACGGGACGGTGAAGAAGACGCCGCTGTCCGATTTCTCCAATCCTCGCAAGGCCGGCATCATCGCCGTCGCGCTCGACGAGGATGACGTCCTGATCGGCGTCGAGATCACCAACGGCGCGCAGGACGTGGTCCTCGTCTCCGATGCCGGCAAGGCCGTGTGGTTCGACGAAGAGGACGTGCGGCCGATGGGGCGCACGGCGCGCGGCGTACGTGGCATGCGCCTGGCCGAGCAGCAGAAGGTGTTGTCGCTGCTGGTCGCCGACAACGATCAGCAGACCGTTCTGGTGGCCACCGAGAACGGGTTCGGCAAGCGCACGGCGCTGGCCGATTTCCGGCATTCCGGGCGAGGCACGCAAGGGGTCATCGCCATCGCCGCCAGCGAGCGCAACGGCAAGGTAGTGGCCGCCCGGCTGGTACGTGACGACGACGAAATCATGCTGATCACCACCGGCGGGGTGCTGATCCGCACGCGCGTGCGCGAGATTCGCGAACTCGGTCGAGCCACCCAGGGGGTGACGCTGATCGCCCTCGACGCCGGTGAAAAGCTTGCCGGCCTGGAAAAAGTCATCGAGACCGAAGACGAGGCCGAGTCACCCGGGCAGTCGTTGGCCGAGACGCCCGAAGCCGACCCGGGCGGCGAATGATGCCTGGTCGATCGAAGCTCGCCGTGCGGTGGACCGCCGGGTCGGCGACCGTCCGGTTGCGCGCTGTGGACCGGCGGCGATGAACGACGATCTCCTGCGCGAGCTCTCTGTCGTCAGGCAGCAGATCGACACGCTCGACGGGCAGTTGCTGGAGTTGCTGAATCAGCGGGCCAGATATGCGCAGCAGGTCGGAGAGATCAAGGCGCGCCACGGCGAGGCCGGCTTCATCTACCGCCCGGAGCGTGAAGCGCAGGTCCTGCAGCGAATCCAGGGAAGCAACCGCGGACCCTTGTCAAACGAGAGTGTGACCTGGTTTTTCCGGGAAGTGATGTCGGCCTGCCTGTCGCTCGAAAAACCGCTGGGGATCGCTTTCCTGGGGCCGCTCGGCACCTTCTCGGAAGGCGCCGCAACCAAGCACTTCGGACACGCGGCACGCTTGATGCCGCAGATCTCGATCGACGATGTCTTCCGCGAAGTCGAGGCCTGTCATGCCGACTACGCGGTGGTCCCGATCGAAAACTCGACCGAAGGCGCCATCGGACGTACCCTCGATCTGCTGCTGACGACGCCGCTCAAGATCTGCGGCGAGGTGCTGCTGCGCATCCATCAGCACCTGCTGTCGAACGAGCTTGCCCTTGGCGCGGTGAAGAAGGTTTATTCGCACGCGCAGTCGCTGGCGCAATGCCACGAGTGGCTGAACCGCTCGCTGCCTTTGGCGCAGCGCATCCCGGTCGGGAGCAACGCCCAGGCGGCGCAGCTTGCCGCCGCCGAGGCGGGTGCGGCGGCGATTGCCGGCCAGGCGGCGGCCGAGCGCTACCATCTGCCCGAACTGGCGAGCAACATCGAGGATGAACCGAACAACACCACCCGCTTCGTCGTCCTTGGCCGCCACGATGCCGGGCCCTCGGGACGTGACAAGACCTCGCTGGTGATGTCGGCGCACAACCAGACCGGCGCCCTCGGCAAGTTGCTGGCGCCGCTGTCCGATGCCGGGGTTTCGATGACCCGGCTGGAGTCCCGGCCGGCACGGCACACGCTCTGGGAATATGTTTTCTTCGTCGATATCGACGGCCACAGCGACGATGCACCGGTTCGGACGGCGCTCGTTGAACTCGCCCGCCGCGCACCCTACCTGAAGCTGCTGGGCTCCTATCCGATGGCCGCCTACTGAGCGGACGGGTTTTTTCGAGGATCGCTGATGGCAATTCACGAGCAGTCGCTACCGTATATCCGGGCCATTTCGCCCTATCAACCGGGCAAGCCGATCACTCAGCTGGCACGTGAGATGGGTCTTGCCGTCGAGCAGATCGTCAAGCTGGCGTCCAACGAGAATCCCTTGGGCATGAGTCCCAAAGCACGCGCGGCCGTTCATGAGGCGATCGGCGGGCTGGCGCGTTACCCGGATGATTTTGCGCTCAAGCAGGCGCTGGCCGAACGCACCGGCCTGGGGATGGAACAACTCGTCCTCGGTAACGGGTCGAACGACGTGCTCGATCTGGTCGCCCGCGTCTTTCTGGCGCCGGGCCGTTCGGCGATATTTGCGCAGTACGCCTTTGCCGTTTATCCGCTGGCCACGCTGGCCGCCGGCGGCGAACCGATTGCCGTCGCCGCGCGCGATCACGGCCATGACCTCGACGCGATGCGGGCGGCGATCAGACCCGATACGCGGCTGATCTGGATTGCCAATCCCAACAACCCGACCGGCACCTTCGTGCCGTATCCGCAACTCCGGGCGTTTCTGCAGTCGCTTCCAGGCGATGTCATCGTCGTGCTTGACGAAGCCTACAACGAGTACCTGCCTCCCGCCGAGCGCGTGGACACCACCGCCTGGCTGGCGACGATGCCGAATCTGGTGATTACCCGCACCTTCTCCAAGATCTACGGCCTGGCGGGCCTGCGCGTCGGCTATGCGCTGACCTCGGCCGAGATCGCCGATCTCCTGAATCGCGTCCGGCAGCCTTTCAACTGCAACAATCTCGCGCTCGCCGCGGCCGCGGCCGCGCTCGACGATCACCCGTTCGTCGCCACCAGCTACGCGCTGAACCGGGCAGGCATGGAACAGATCGTCGCCGGGCTGAAGCGGCTGGGCTGCACGCACATTCCCTCGCACGGCAACTTCGTGACCTTCAGAGTCGCCGACGCACCGCAGGTCAACCAGAATCTGCTCAAGCAGGGCGTGATCGTTCGCCCGATCGCGGCCTATGGCATGCCGGAATGGCTGCGCGTGACAATCGGTACCGAAAGCGAATGCGCGCGCTTCCTGGCCGCGCTCGAGGGGTCGCTATGAACCGTTGCGCAGGGTTCCTGGCGTGAGCGACACGCCGCTGTTCGGCAAGGTCGTCGTTTTCGGCGTCGGCCTGATCGGGGGCTCCTTCGCTCTGGCACTCAAGGCTGCCGGACAGGTCGGAGAGGTCGTCGGTTTCGGGCGTCGGCTGGGTTCGCTGACGCAGGCGCTTGAACTCGGCATTCTCGACCGCGCCGGTTTCAATCTCGGGCAGGAGGTGTCGGATGCCGATCTGGTGCTGATCGCCACGCCGGTCGGCACGACACCGGAAATCATGGCCCGCGTCGCACCCAATCTTGGGCCGCAGACGGTGGTCACGGATGCCGGCAGCACCAAGGAAGACGTCGTTGCCGCCGCGCGCCTTCACTTTGCCGGCCGGCTCGGGCAGTTCGTTCCCGCGCATCCCATCGCCGGCGCTGAAAACAGCGGTGCACTCGCTGCCCGGGCCGATCTCTATCGCCAGAAGCAGGTGGTGCTGACGCCCTTGCCGGAAAACAGTCCGCAGAGCATTGCCCGCGTACGCTCGGCGTGGGAGTGTTGTGGCGGAGTGATCCGGGAGTTGAGCGCGGCCGAGCACGATCAGGTCTTTGCGGCGGTCAGCCACCTTCCGCACCTGCTGGCCTTCGCGCTGGTAGATGAACTGGCGCGGCGCGACAATCGTGACCTGCTCTTCGCTTTTGCGGCCAGTGGCTTTCGCGACTTCACGCGCATCGCCGCCAGCCATCCGGAGATGTGGCGCGACATCTGCCTGGCCAACCGGACGGCACTGCTCGCCGAACTCGACCGCTACCGGACGCAGCTCGACGAGTTGCGCGATGCCCTGCAGCGTGCCGACGGGGCCAGCCTGGAGGCGACCTTCAATGTCGCCAGGACCGCGCGGCGTGCGTGGGCCGAGAGCAGGGCAGGCGAATGAGCGTGGACTTCATCGACCTGCCGCAGTTGCTTTCGGCGCGCGGAACGGTTCGACTGCCGGGTTCGAAGAGTATCTCCAATCGGGTTCTGCTGCTGGCGGCGCTGGCAGAGGGCGAGACCGAGGTGCGCGACCTGCTGCTGTCCGACGATACGGCGCGCATGCTCGATGCGCTCAGGACCCTCGGCATCGGTGTCGAGCCGGGGGCCGGCAACGACTTTCGCATCAGCGGTGTCGCCGGGCGCTTCCCGGTCCGCACGAGCGAGCTCTTTCTGGGCAACGCGGGCACCGCCTTCCGGCCGCTGACCGCGGTGCTGGCCCTGGCCGGCGGGCATTACCGGCTGGCCGGCGTCGCACGCATGCACGAACGACCGATCGGCGACCTCGTCGATGCGTTGCGTCAACTCGGTGCCGACATCAGCTACGTGGGTAGCGCAGGCTTTCCTCCCCTGGCGATTCGTCCACCGGCGCTGCTGCCGGGACGCGTGGTCAGTGTGCGCGGTGACGTATCGAGTCAGTTCCTGACCGGCCTGCTGATGGCGCTGCCGCTGCTCGGCGTCGAAACCAGCGTGGAGGTGGTCGGGGAACTGATCTCCAGACCTTACGTCGAGATCACACTGGCGAGCATGGCTCGTTTCGGCGTTCAGGTGCGGCGCGACGGCTGGCGGCGCTTCACCGTGCCGGCGGACAGCGGCTATCGCTCGCCTGGGGTGGTGCATGTCGAGGGCGATGCCTCGTCGGCGTCGTATTTTCTGGCCCTTGGCGCGATTGGCGGCGGGCCGCTGCGTGTCGAGGGGGTGGGTCTGAACTCGATCCAGGGCGATGTGCGTTTTACCGAGGCATTGACCGCGATGGGCGCGCAAGTCACGTCAGGAGACAACTGGATCGAGGCCTCGGCGCCGGTCGCCGGAACGGGAACGCTGCGCGGCATCAGCCTCGATTGCAATCACATCCCGGACGCGGCCATGACGCTGGCGACCACCGCCCTGTTTGCGGTGGGGCCGACCACCTTGCGCAACATTGCCAGTTGGCGCGTCAAGGAAACCGACCGCATCGCCGCGATGGCCACCGAGTTGCGCAAGCTCGGCGTGCGTGTCGAGGCCGGTGACGACTTCATTCGCGTCTACCCGCCAGGCGCCGGGCAGTTCCTGCATCCGGCAGCGATCGACACCTACGACGACCACCGCATCGCCATGTGCTTCTCGCTGGCGGCGCTCGGCACACCCTTGCGCATCAACGACCCGCAGAGCGTGGGCAAGACCTTTCCCGACTACTTCGCGCGCTTTGCCGAGGTCAGCCGGGGCGTGCCGGTGATTGCCATCGATGGCACCTCGGCTTCCGGAAAGGGAACGATTGCCACGCGCGTCGCCCAGGCGCTGGGCTGGCACTACCTCGATTCCGGCGCCTTGTACCGCCTCACCGCGCTGGCTGCCGGGCGGGCAGGGATCGGCGTCGATGACGAAACCGGGGTGGCGGCCATCGCTGCTGACCTGGATGTCGTATTCGCCGGGGCGTCGATCATGCTGTCCGGCGAAGAGGTTTCCGACGCCATCCGTAGCGAGGAAATTTCCGCCGCTGCCTCGCGAGTGGCCGCGCTTCCCGCCGTGCGGGCCGCGCTGCTGTTCAGGCAGCGGGCTTTCCGGCGGCCACCCGGACTGGTCGCCGATGGTCGCGACATGGCCTCGGTGGTGTTTCCCGACGCCCTGACCAAGATCTTCCTCACCGCCAGCGTCGAGATGCGTGCCTGGAGGCGTCATAAGCAGTTGATCGAAAAAGGAATGGCTGCTAGTATTGCAGCCCTCTCGCTGGATCTGCGCGAGCGCGACGAACGGGATAGCCAACGTAGCGTCGCTCCGATGCAGCAGAGTGCGGATGCTGAATTGCTCGACACGACGAACCTGACCATTGAAACAGCGGTGGCACAGGTGCTGGACTGGGTCAACAAGGTTCCGAAAGTAGGGTAAAACGGCAACCGCCGTTTGCCAGAGGTGTCACCAGTTCGACCTGTCGTTCGGCATGACCGCAGCTTGCAGCAGGGTCTGCCGGGGCAGTGTCCTTCCTTCCCGTGTGGGTGAGGTTTCCGGAGTGGCCGGGACTGGTGATCGTTTTCAACTCACCCCGCAGTATTGCGGTTAGGTAACTCAACACATATGTCAGCCAATCCCTCCATGCAAGAAAGCTTTGCCGAACTTTTCGAAGAGAGCCTCGGGCGTCAGGAAATGCGTCCCGGAGAGGTCATCACCGCGGAAGTCGTGCGCATTGACCAGAACTTTGTAGTGGTCAATGCCGGCCTCAAGTCCGAGAGCTACATTGAAATTGATGAATTCCTGAGCGACAAGGGCGAACTCGAAGTCAAGGTCGGCGATTTCGTCCAGGTGGCCATCGAACAGCTCGAGAACGGTTTCGGTGAAACTCGTCTGTCGCGCGACCGTGCCAAACGTGTCGCCGCGTGGAATGCGCTCGAGCAGGCTCTGAACGACGGTTCGCTCGTCACCGGCACCATCACCGGCAAGGTCAAGGGCGGGCTGACGGTGATGACCAACAGTGTCCGCGCTTTCCTGCCGGGCTCGCTGGTCGACATGCGTCCGGTCAAGGACACCACGCCGTACGAAGGCAAGACTTACGAATTCAAGGTCATCAAGCTCGACCGCAAGCGCAACAACGTTGTTGTGTCGCGTCGCGCCGTGCTCGAACTGACCGCCGGTGAAGAGCGCGAAAAGCTGCTCGAAACCCTGAAGGAAGGTACCGTCGTCAAGGGTATCGTCAAGAACATCACCGACTACGGCGCATTCGTCGACCTCGGTGGCATCGACGGCCTGCTGCACATCACCGACCTGGCCTGGCGCCGTGTCCGTCACCCGTCGGAAGTGCTGGCGGTGGGCGACGAGGTCGAAGCCAAGGTGCTCAAGTTCGACGCCGAGAAGAACCGCGTGTCGCTGGGCCTCAAGCAGCTGGGCGAAGATCCGTGGGTGGGCATCTCGCGCCGCTACCCGCAGGGCACCCGCCTGTTCGGCAAGGTCACCAACCTGACCGACTACGGCGCATTCGTCGAAATCGAGCAGGGCATCGAAGGCCTGGTCCACGTGTCCGAAATGGACTGGACCAACAAGAACATCCACCCGACCAAGGTTGTCCAGCTGGGCGACGAGGTCGAAGTGATGATTCTGGAAATCGACGAAGACCGTCGCCGGATTTCGCTGGGCATGAAGCAGTGCATGCCGAATCCGTGGGAAGACTTCTCGATGAACCACAAGAAGGGCGACAAGGTCCGTGGTCAGATCAAGTCGATCACCGACTTCGGCGTGTTCATCGGCCTGACCGGCGCCATCGACGGCCTGGTCCACCTGTCCGACCTGTCGTGGTCGCTGGCTGGCGAAGAAGCCGTGCGCAATTACAAGAAGGGCGACGAAGTGGAAGCCGTCGTGCTGTCGATCGATGTCGAGCGCGAGCGCATCTCGCTGGGCGTCAAGCAGCTGGATGGGGACCCCTTCACCAATTTCATCGCGACCCACGACAAGAACAGCGTCGTGCGTGGCACCGTGAAGACGGTGGATGCCAAGGGCGCCGTGATCGCGCTGAACGAGGATGTCGAAGGTTATCTGCGCGCCTCGGAAGCTTCGCGTGACCGCGTCGAAGACCTGACCACCATCCTCAACGTCGGCGACGAAGTCGAGGCGATGATCGTCAATCTGGACCGCAAGACCCGTTCGATCACGCTGTCGGTGCGTGCGAAGGATCAGGCTGAACAGAACGACGCCATCCAGAAGATCCAGGCCGAAGGCACTTCGGCCAGCAGCGGCACCACCAACCTGGGCGCACTGCTGAAGGCGAAGCTGAAGAACTCCTGATCGTTTAGACGATACGGAGTCGAACGGACAACGCCGCCTCCGGGCGGCGTTGTCTTGTGTTCCTCCGGCAAGCACGCTCCTGTTCATCTGGACCGACATGACCAAATCCGAACTGATTGCCCGGCTGGCGACCCGCTTCCCGCAACTGGTCGCGAAGGACGCTGACTACGCGGTGAAGATGATCCTCGATGAAATGACCGAGGCGCTGGTGCGGGGCGACCGCATCGAAATCCGCGGTTTCGGCAGTTTTTCGCTGAATCACCGCCCGCCGCGCGTGGGTCGCAACCCGAAATCGGGCGAGAAGGTGATGGTGCCCGAGAAGCGGGTGCCGCATTTCAAGGCAGGCAAGGAATTGCGCGAGCGCGTGGATAACGCGGTCGGCACCCCTGTGCAGGCCGCCTGAGAACGCCGGCATGGCGATCCTCAAATGGCTGCTGCGCATCGTCGTCTTCCTGCTGCTGCTCGGCCTGGCCGCGCGCAACAGCGATCCGGTGACGGTGCGTTTCTTCTTCGGACAGGCATGGCAGGTTGAACTGTCGCTCGTCCTGTTCATCCTTTTCGTGGTCGGTGCCGTGCTGGGCGCCTTCGCCGGATGGTCGCTCGCGACGGCGCGCGCGACCCCGCGTGAAGATCAGCCCGGGCAGGCCGACTGAGTCC
>JAKOZI010000114.1 GCA_029780075.1 Pseudomonadota bacterium | reverse complement strand
CTGGCCGATCGCCACCGGAATCATCGAGGGCGCTTGTCGTCACCTGGTCAAGGACCGCATGGACATCACCGGCGCTCGCTGGAGTCTGGACGGTGCCGAAGCGGTGCTCCGCCTACGCTCCCTTCGTGCCAGCGGCGACTTCGAGCAGTACATGGCCTTTCACTATCGCCAAGAGCGCCAGCGCAACTATGCGTCGGCACCCCAGAACGATGACGTCAAGTGGGCTGCGTGATCGCCGAGAAACCGTGGCTCAAAAGAGCCACACCCGATTCAATTGGAAGCGGCCGGCGGCTATATGAAACAGATGCTGTCCTCACTGCGGCAGAGTCTGTGCGAGGTGCTCCCGGATTTCGGCCGGCACCTGTGGGCAAAAACCACAGTAGCGCCATCACCATCCAGACATTTCGCGATGGCATACCTCACAAAACAAAGCATACGCCATCGCGAAACCCGCCAAATTACAGAAAATATCGATCAAATACAAAAGCTTGAAAAAACCGTACTAAATTTCCGAATTCAGGAGGTTTCGAGAGAAACGGCCCGTAAGACGCCAAAATCCGTCAGATATGACATTTGTGGGGGTGGCGAAGTCAGAAGCCATAAACGAAAAACCCCGCAAAACAAGGCGTTGAGCGGGATGTTCGTTTTGGCGGCAGAGAGTTTGCAGCCGATATCCTGGCGGAGAGAGCGGGATTCGAACCCGCGGTGGGATGTTATCCCACACACGCTTTCCAGGCGTGCGACTTAAACCACTCATCCATCTCTCCGGAAGAGGACGGATTCTAGCAGAAGGCAAAGCCAATACCAAACGTGACGCACTGCCATGACCAGCATGCGGCCACCCTCCCGCAGATCTCGGAATCACTTCTTGCTGGTTCCCGCCTACCGTCGTGCCCCGCAGTCGGGCGGTCCTTGCTCGACGAATCGGCGCATCCTGCCGCTGCAGGACGGTGCGCCACCTTGCGCGGGGGCGAGTGCTATCATTCGCCACTTTGTGCCCGGCCTTCGTCAATGAGTCTATACACCCTGAAGCCTCGTTTTCAGGCCCTGCTCCGCCCTTCGGTGCGAGTTCTGCATGCGCTCGGTGTCACCGCCAATCAGGTGACGATCGCTGCCTGCACAGGTTCCGTCATGGTCGGATCCGGGCTGGTGATTGCCGCCGAGTCGGAACAGCGGCAGTGGTTCCTGCTGCTGCCCGCCTGGCTTTTGCTGCGCATGGCGATGAATGCGATGGATGGCTTGCTGGCACGGGAATTCGGGCAGCGTTCGGCAATCGGCGCCTATCTCAACGAACTCTGCGATCTGCTGTCCGATGCCGCGCTGTACCTGCCTCTTGCCTTTGTGCCCGGGGCCGGCGGAGTGTTGACGATGCTGCTCATCGTATTGTCGAATTTGTCGGAAATGGCTGGCGTACTGGGTGTTGGTGCGGCAACCCGAAGGCATAACGACGGCCCGATGGGCAAGAGCGATCGTGCCTTCGTTTTTGGCGTGCTTGGCCTCCTGCTTGGCTTCGGCACCGCTCCCGGTCCATGGCTGAGCTGGGTGCTTTCGGTCACCGCCCTGTTACTGGTATGGACCATCGCCAACCGAGTCAGGCGCGGCCTTGCCGAAGGTCGCAACGTCAATGCCGAGTAACCCGGAGAAAACCGAGATGCGTACCGCGCATGAACAGCAATTCACGACTCACGACGGCACGGTACTGTTCTACCGCTACTGGCCGGCAATGGAAAACATGACCTCGCGGGCTGTCGTGCTGTTTCACCGCGGCCACGAGCATTCCGGACGACTACAGCATGTCGTTGATGAACTGGGATTGTGCGATTTCGCGATGTTCGCCTGGGATGCGCGCGGCCACGGACGCTCTCCGGGTGCGCGCGGCGACAGCCCAAGCTTTGCGGCCCTGGTCAGGGACGTCGACAGCTTTGTCCGCCATGTCTGTACCACCTGTAACATCACTCCGGAGAACATCGTGGTTATCGGCCAGAGCGTCGGTGCCGTGCTGGCCGCGACCTGGGCACACGACTACGCACCGCGGATCCGCGGCCTGGTGCTGGCGGCGCCGGCTTTCCAGGTAAAGCTCTACGTCCCCTTCGCGCGGCCAGGACTGGCTTTGCTGCAGCGGCTCTTCGGCAATTTCTTCATCACCTCATACGTCAAGGCCCGCTTCCTGACTCAGGATACCGAGCGAATCCACTCTTATGACAACGATCCCCTGGTCACCAGAGCCATCTCGGCACGCGTCCTGCTGGGCCTCGGTGAAGCTGCGGACAGGATCGTCGCTGATGCACAGGCCATTCGCCTGCCGCTTCAACTGCTGATCTCGGAAAAGGACTGGGTGGTGCAGCGGGCGCCGCAGGAATCCTTCTTCGAACGCCTCGGCTCGCCGCTGAAGGAGCGCCACCTGCTTGCCGGGTTCCTCCACGACACGCTGGGCGAACGCGACCGCAAGCTGGCGATCGACAAGATCCGCAGTTTCATCGTGCGCCTTTTCCGTGCGCCGCCGCCGGCCGACTCGCTGCTGGAGGCGCATCACAGCGGCTACACGCGTGACGAGGAACTTTGTCTCGGCAAAGCGCTGCCGACCTTGTCGCTGCGCCGGCTGAACTTTGCGCTGACCCGCCTGGCAATGCGCACGCTCGGCCGGCTCTCGGAAGGCATCAGCATCGGGTTGACGACAGGCTTCGACTCCGGCAGCAGTCTCGACTACGTGTATCGCAACCGGGCGCGTGGTGCACTGCTGATCGGCAAACTCATCGATCGTGGCTACCTGAATTCAATCGGCTGGCGCGGTGTCCGGGTACGCCGCCTGCACCTGCTGCGCGCAATTGCCGCCGCCGCACGAGAACTCCGGGAGAGCGGACAGCCGTTGCGCCTGGCCGATATCGCCGCGGGACCTGGACGCTACGTGCTGGACGCCGTGGCCCAACTGCCCGAGCGCCCAAAGTCGATCGTGCTGCGCGACTTCAGCGAATTGAATGTCGGGCTCGGCCGCGCACTGATCGCGGCGAGGCAACTCACCGACATCGCGCGCTTCGAAGCCGGCGACGCTTTCGACGAAGCCGCTCTGGCGAGTCTGGCACCGCGGCCCAATCTGGTCGTCGTTTCAGGCCTCTATGAGTTGTTCTCCGACAATGACCTCGTCGCGCGCTCGCTGCGCGGTCTGGCGCGGGCCGTAGACGTCGGAGGCTATCTGATCTACACCGGCCAACCCTGGCATCCACAGATCGAGTTGATCGCCCGCACGCTCACCAGCCATCGCGGTCAGCAGGCCTGGGTGATGCGGCGCCGCACCCAGGCCGAACTCGACGAACTCGTACGCACCGCAGGTTTTTCGAAGGTCGCGCAATCGATCGACGACTGGGGAATGTTCACCGTGTCGGTAGCCCGCCGGATCTGAGCGTGCGGGGCAACGAAGGGTCTGCCGCCGGTGTTGCCGAGACCCATCCATGGCGACGGGCAGTCGCCTGGTTACTGCTCCTCGGCCCGTTCTTCTTCGCCAGTTACGGCTTCGCAACCTGGATCAGCAGCCAGCGCCCGGATGTCGGCTTCATCGTCTTCGACTGGGAGCGCCATATTCCCTTGCTGCCCTGGACGGTCATCCCCTACTGGCTGATCGACCTGCTCTACGGCGTCTCGCTACTGCTGTGCACGACCCGACGGCAGCTTGACACGCACGCCTGCCGCTTGCTGTTCACGCAACTGTTGGCAGTGAGTTGCTTCCTGCTCTTCCCCTTGCGTTGCACCTTCGAACGGGGCGAAGTGGCTGGCCCCTTCGGCTGGCCGTTCGCTGTGTTGATGAGTTTCGACCAACCGTTCAACCAGGCCCCGTCGCTGCACATCGCGCTGCTTGTCGTGCTCCTGGAACCGTATCTGCGCGCCGTTCCGCGCGCCTGGCACACGCTGGTCCATGCCATGGCCTTGCTGATCGGCGTCTCGGTATTGACCACCTGGCAACACCACTTCTTCGACATCCCGACCGGCCTGTGGCTGGGATGCTGCGTGCTCTGGCTGTTTCCCACCGACACCCGCCCACCGCTGCGGCGAGCGTCGCTGACCCGCGACCCGCCGCGGCGACGGCTGGCTTTGGGCTACGCCAGCGCGGCCCTCGCCGTCGGTTGCCTTGCCATGAGAAACGGCGGCGCCTGGTGGTGGCTGCTCTGGCCCTGTGGCTCGCTGGCATTGGTGGCGCTCGTCTACCTGATGCTCGACGGTGAATCGTTCGGGAAGCGCGATGACGGTTCGATGCCACTGGCCGTGTGCTGTCTGCTCGGGCCCTACCTGCTCGGCGCCTGGCTGAACTCGCGCTGGTGGACGCGCAGGCTGGCCGCAGCCGATCCGGTGCTGCCGGGTCTCCTGCTTGGGCGACTGCCAACACCAACCGAACTGCAACGCCAGCGGGTGCTGGCGGTCGTCGATCTCTGTGCCGAGTTGCCGTGTTCGACGCCAGGTACCCGCCATACGCTGGTGCCGATGCTCGACCTGGTGGAGCCGCGCCTGGCACAAGTCGAAATGGCCGTAGCCGCGATCGAGGATGCACGCCCGGCGGGACCGGTACTGGTGTGCTGCGCGCTTGGCTTCGCGCGCAGTGCGCTGGCGGTGGCTGCATGGCTACTGCGCACCGGTGCTGCAACCTCGCCGGAAGCTGCGGTCGCGCAAGTACAAAAGGCACGCCCGGCGGTGGTCCTCGGCAGCGCACAGATCGACCTCCTCAGGCGGTGGCAGCTGCAGTACGCGAAACCGGCAGCAAGTCCGCGGCCTGAGTGATGAGCCTCCATCCTCCGCTGACCGCCAAAACTGCGCAAAGCGCTTTCACCCGTTTCATGGCGGAGCACTCACTCGGCACTGTCGCCACCCTGCAGAACGTGCCAGCGATCTGCAGGGTGGCGGACCGATGACGAGTCATCACTTCCCGATGCTGCAGGACGATGCCTTGCGGCTGGTCGCCGCTGTCGCCGCGGTGCTGATTGTCGCCTCAGTGATCGGGCAGGTATTGAAGTACACGTTGGCCAGAAACGGCGCGCACGCAGCCATCGACAATCTCAATCACCGGATCAATGCCTGGTGGGCGATTGCCATTCTGGTCGGGCTGGCGCTTCTCGCCGGACGCGCCGGGGTGACGCTGCTGTTCGCCCTGGCGTCGCTGGCAGCGTTGCGCGAATTCGTTCCATTCGTTCCCCGCGAGACCGCGGCTGGAACGCCGGCATGGGTCTTGCGCGGCAGCTTCGCTCTGGTCCTGCCGCTGCAGTACCTGCTGATCTGGAACGGCAACCACCTGCTTTACAGCCTCTTCATTCCAGCCTGCGTGCTGCTGGTGCTGCCGCTGCTCGGCTTGCTGTCTGGTCGTCCGGATAGCTTCATGAGCCATACACGCAGCCTGCGGGCCGGGCTCCTGATCTGCGTGTTCGCGGTCTCGCACGTTCCGGCAATTCTCACCCTGCACCTCCCCGGTCCAGCCTACAGCAATGCCTACCTGCTGGTGTTCCTGCTGCTGGTCGTCCAGTCGAGTGACGTCTTCCAGTATCTGTGGGGAAAGCTCATCGGTCGCCACCTGATTGCGCCGCGGCTGTCACCGTCAAAAACCGTCGAAGGAACCGTCGGCGGCATCCTGAGCGCCAGCGCGCTGGGCGCAGGACTGGCATCGCTGACGCCGTTTACACGCCGGGAAGCCATGCTGATCTCATTGCTGATCACGCTGCTCGGCTTCCTCGGCGGCCTGGCCATGTCGGCGATCAAGCGCCGCCGCGGCATCAAGGACTGGGGAACGCTGATTCCCGGCCACGGTGGCATGCTCGACCGGCTCGACTCGCTCTGCCTCTCGGCGCCGGTCTACTACTACCTGCTGCGTTGGGGATGGGCCACCTGAGCAGACACGGCCAACTGCATAAGACTAACGACGCCGCCACAGTCGGCCGAGCAGGCCACCCAACAACAGACCGGCAAATCCAGCGCCGGCGGCAGCGTACCAGATGGCTGCCTTGGCTTCGGCAATCAGCGAGTTGGTGAACACGTTCGACGACAGGTGCATCGAGACCACTTGCCATTTCCCGTCGATCTTCGCCGAAGTCGAAGTCCAGTTCGAACTCAGGCGGAAAGGCCCCCTGGCCACCGGAAAGAATTCGTCCTCCATCGTCCCGTCGGCGACCGCAACCTCGCCATTGCCGAAGAAGTGTGCCGACGCTCCAAGCTTGGCGGTAGTCAGATAACGGTCGAGGGTGCGCTGCTCGCCCCTGAGCATGCGATCATAATACGCCTTGATCTCGGCGCGCCCGCGCGACACCTCGCCATTGAGCCAGGTGACTGTCGCCTGCGGATGCATCTGCGCCAGCATGCGGTCGACATCCTGGGCATTGATGCTGGCTTCGATTTCGCGGAACAGCTTGATCAGCGCCTGGCGATCGGGCGCGTACGGATCGGGTTCGGCAGCCACCGCCCGGCCCGGACCGATCAGGACGAGAAACAGCGCAAAGAGCAGTTTCACTATCGGACGCATGCGATCTCCAGTCATAGCAATGGGGTCAGGGAAACGGCCCCGCCCGGCCTGGTGGACGGGCATTGAGCCAGCTTGCCGGCTAGTCCGCGGTGCCGGACACCGGCGCATGATAGCCCGCTATCGCTTCGCTGACCACCTGTTCAAGCGGTGCTCTCCCCGACCGGGAGCAGGTCTTTGACGGCAGGGGCTTAGCCATCCTGGCGACGCCGGACGGTCTCGAATAGGCAGATCGCAGCGGCTGCCGCGACATTGAGCGATTCCATCGCGCCCGGCATCGGGATGTGCACTTGCCGCTGCGTCGCGGCCAGTACTGCCGGCCGCACGCCCAGCCCTTCGCTGCCGAACACCCACGCCAAGGGTCGATCGAGCCTGGCCGTATAAAGGCTGACAGGCGCCGCCAGCACTGTGGCCACAGCCTGCCCGTGATAAGCCGCCAGAAAGCCTGCCAGGTCGCCCCCCTCGTAAATCTCGATCTGAAAATGCGCACCCATGGCCGCGCGCAGCGTCTTCGGCGACCACGCCTGCGCGCAATCCGCAGACAGCAAGACCTGGCGAAAACCCGCCGCCGCAGTACTGCGCAAAATCGAACCGACATTGCCGGGATCCTGGACACCATCGAGCAATACCGTATCCGCGTCATGGTCGAGGCCGCGTGCGGGCTGCGGCCAGGCCACGATGGCCATGATGCCGCTGGGCGTGTCGACCACCGCCAGATCGTCGAACAGGGCATCCGAGAGACAGGTCACGCGCGTACCGGCACCGCATTTCGCCAGGTAGCTGGCGGCTTCCAGACGAACGGCACCGCTGTCACTAACGACGATTTCCTCGGGCATCCCGCGCTGACGACCGTAGGCCTCGATCAAATGCATGCCATCGAGCAGCACGCAGGCACTCCGACGACGCTCCCGACTACTCTGGCAGAGTTTCTTCAGCGTCTTGTAGTGCGGATTCTCGCGCGAAGCAATCCGCTTCATCGCTGGCTCAAGCGGGCAACCGGTCCGAAGCTGCGACGGTGGTGAGGGCTGGCACCGTGTTCATCCAACGCCCGGAGATGCAGCGCTGTCGGATAACCCATATGGCGATCAAAACCATACTGCGGATAAGCCAGGTGCAGATCACGCATGCCGGCGTCGCGCACCGTCTTGGCGAGAATCGACGCCGCCGCAATGGCTGCAATCTTTCCGTCGCCACCGACGATCGCTTCGACGGGGTACGGCAGCATCGGGCAACGATTGCCATCAACCTGCACGCGCTCGGGAATGACATCGTGCCCGGCGACGAGCGCGGCCACAGCGCGCTGCATGGCCAATAAACTGGCCTGCAGGATGTTGATCCGGTCAATCTCCTCGACACTGGCCTCCGCCACCGCCCAGGCCAGCGCGCGCAGGCGAATCGCGTCGGCCAGCACCCGCCGCCGTCCGGCCGAGAGTTTTTTCGAATCGTTCAGGCCGACGATCGGGCGTGTCGGGTCGAGGATCACCGCAGCCGCTACCACCGGCCCGGCCAGCGGGCCCCGGCCCGCCTCGTCAACGCCGCAGAGTAATCCTTCAGGCTGCAGCAAGGGCAGCATGATGCCGTCCCGAGTGCAGGCAAGCGACCACCGCTGCCGCCGCCTGATCAGCAGCATTCTGGCGCAGTTGCAGATGCAGCGCCAGAAAACCCGCCTTGATGCGTTCGCATACCGGCTTGTCGGCGTAAAGGTTGAGCATCGCCTGCGTGAGGTTCTCGGGCGTGGCGTCATCCTGAATGAACTCGGGAACAACGAACTTGCCGGCAAGCACGTTGGGCAAACCAACGTAGGGCAGATAACCCATTCGACGCATCATGCGGTACGAAAGCGGTGCCATCTTGTAGACAATGGCCATCGGCCTCTTCAGCAGCGCCGCCTCAAGAGTGGCGGTACCGCTGGCAACCAGGACGACATCGGCAGCCATCATCGCCTGATGGGCATGACCAAACAGCAGGCGAATCGGAAGATCCTGCGCCGCGCAGCGGTGCAGCGCGCTCTCGAACAACTCGCGTGTTTCGCGTGTCGCCAGCGGTACGAGAAAAATCGCCTCCGGGATCTCCCGGTGAATCCTGCGCGCGGTTTCGATGAAGGTATCCGCCATGTACTGCAGTTCGGACTGCCGACTCCCCGGCAGGAGTGCGAACACCGGTGCAAGCAACGAAAGATCAAGCAGCACGCGCGCGCCGTCGCGGCCGTCTTCAAGCGGCAGCATGTCGGCCAAGGGATGGCCGACATAGCTCACCGGTATGCCCTGTTTCTCGTACAGCGCCGGTTCGAATGGAAAGAGCGCCAGCACCCGCGAGACAGCGGCACCAATCTTGTGGATCCGCTGCCCGCGCCAGGCCCAGATCGATGGACTGACGTAATGGATACTGGGAATCCCGCGCTGCTTGAGCGCCTTTTCGAGCGCCAGATTGAAATCCGGCGCATCCACACCGATGAAGACATCGGGCGGATCGGCCAGAAAGCGGCGTTTGAGATCCCTGCGAATGGCGGCAATTTCACGATAGTGTCGGAGCACCTCGACATAGCCGCGAACCGCCAGCTTCTCCAGTGGATGCCAGGCCTCGAAGCCCATGCCCAGCATCTTCGGACCGCCCACGCCATAAAAAACGGCGTTCGGCAACCTTGCGCGGAGCGCCTGGATCAACTGACTGGCGAGCAGATCGCCCGATGCCTCACCAGCCACCATGGCGATCCGGAACCCCGCTGCGGTCATCGAATGATGCCGCGTTTCGACACCGCGAGGAAATCGATCAGGGGCTGAATTTCGGGATGCGCAACCACCTCCTGCGCCAGTTTGGCGCGCGCCTCGTCGAGCATCAGCCCGGACTTGTACAGCGTCCGGTAGGCACGCTTCAGGGCCAGCAGCGCTTCCGCCGAAAACCCCCGGCGCTTGAGCCCTTCGGCATTGATTCCGAATGGGCTGGCGGTGTTGCCGGCAGCCATCACGAAGGGTGGAATATCCTGCAGGACCACCGTGCCGACGGCAGTCATGGTGTGCGCGCCGACCCGGCAGAACTGGTGGACGCCGGTGTAGCCGCCGAGGATGGCCCAGTCATCGATATGCACGTGGCCGGCCAACTGCGCATTGTTGGCAAACACGGTACGGTTACCCACCTGGCAATCATGCGCGATATGCACGTAGGCCATGATCCAGTTGTCGTCGCCAACACGAGTAACGCCGGCATCGAGCGCCGTACCCAGGTTGAACGAGCAGAACTCCCGGATCGTGTTGCGATCGCCAATCTCAAGGCAAGTCGGCTCGCCAGCATACTTCTTGTCCTGCGGCACTTCGCCCAGAGAGCAGAACTGGAAGATGCGGTTTTCACAGCCGATGCGTGTCCGCCCGGAGATCACCACATGCGGGCCGACGATCGTGTTGTCGCCAATCTCCACGTGCTCGCCGATGATCGAATAAGGACCAACGGCAACGTTTTCGCCAAGTTGCGCACCCGCTTGGACGATTGCCGTTTGATGAATCATTGCCGCCATCACCCCGGCGCCTTGACGATCGAACTCTTGGCGCACATCAGCTCGGCTTCGGCGACGATCTCGCCGTCGACGCGTGCCTCGGCCTTGAATTTCCAGATGTTGCGCATCTGACGCAGGATGCTGACGTGCAGGTGCAGCTGGTCACCCGCGGTTACGGTCTTCTTGAAACGCGCACGGTCTATTCCCACGAAGTAGAAAAGGGAGGAACTGTCGGGCTTGGCACCCAGCGTCTTGAACGAGAGGATGCCTGCGGCCTGTGCCAGCGCTTCCAGAATCAGCACCCCCGGCATCACCGGATGATGCGGAAAATGGCCGGTAAAAAATGGTTCGTTGATGGTCACATTCTTGTAGGCGTGGATGGCCTGACCCGGCTCACACTCAAGCACCCGGTCAACCAGCAGGAAGGGGTAGCGGTGCGGCAATTGCTCGATGATCTCGTGAATATCCATGGCGTTCAAGACGTCTTCCCCATCATTTCAAGTTTTTTCTCCAGCTCGGCAACGCGTTCTGCGAGCTTTGCCAGCCGCTTCACCTGGGCCGCATTGCGCAACCATTCCTGGTGGGGTTCGAGTGGAAACAGCGCGGTATATTGCCCAGGCTGGCGCAGGCTCTTGCCCACCAGTGTTCCACCGGAAATATGCACGTCGTCGGCCAGTTCGAGGTGGCCGCTGATCATGCCCGCGCCACCTACGGTACAGCGGCGACCGATGTGGGTACTGCCGGCAATGCCGACGCAGCCCGCCATCGCGCTGTGCTCGCCAATGCTGACGTTGTGCGCCACCTGAATCTGATTGTCGAGCTTGACGCCATCGCCAACGATCGTATCGTCGAGCGCACCCCGGTCGATCGAGGTATTGGCGCCGATCTCGACGTCGTCACCAATCAGCACGCGGCCGATCTGCGGGATCTTGACCCAGCGTTCACCGTCCTTGGCGAAGCCAAAACCGTCGGCACCGATCACCGCGCCGGAATGGATGATGGCGCGCTTGCCGATCACGCAGCCCCGGTAAACCACCACATTCGCGTACAACACGGAATCATCACCGATCGTCACACCATCGCCAATCACGCAGCCAGGGTGCAGGATCACATTCTCGCCAAGACACACGCCTTCGCCGACAACAACGTTTTCTCCGACACTCGCCGATGACGGTACTGTGGAGCGAACCACCGCCCCAGGATGAATCCCGGGCCGACCTTGCGCAGGCGGATTCAGCAAGCCCACGACGCGCGCGTAATAGGCGTAGGGATTCCGGACAACGATGCGCGGTAGTGACGTTTCCGTCGCGAAAGGCGGCGGCACGATCACCGCGGAGGCCTGTGTGCGATGCAGTTGGTCGCGGTATTTCGGATTGGCGAGAAACGCGATCTGCCCTGCCCCCGCGGACAGCAGCGAACCGACCTGCGAGACGAACACCGTTTCGTCACCGTGCAGCACCCCACCGAGACGGGCGACGATATCGCCTAGCCGCAGACCTTGTGACACATCCACCCCAGAATCTGGCAGCCGGCCGCGCTTATTTCGCGGCCTGGGGTTCGGACAGGGCTTTGATGACCTTGTCGGTAATGTCGAGCTTCGGACTGACCCACACGACATCCTGAACGATCAGGTCGAACTTCTCGTTTTCGGCCAGTTGCTTGATCGCCTTGTTGGCCTTTTCGATGATCGCTGCATTCTCTTCATTCTGGCGCAGATTCAGATCTTCGCGGAACTCCCGCTGCTTGCGCTGAAACTCCCTCGACAACTCACCGAGATCCTTCTCCTTGACACGGCGCTCCGATTCAGCCATCGTCAAACCGCCCTTCTCGAGAGTCTCCTGCAAACCCTGAACCTGCTTGGCCAGACGCTGCAGGTCCTGGTCGCGCTTGGAAAACTCCTGCTCGATCTTCTTCGCGGCTCTCACGGCTGCTGGTGCGTCACGAAATAGACGCTGGGTATTGACGTAGCCGATCTTCAACTGGTCCACCGCCGACGCGTAAGACACCGGCAGCGAGGCCATCAACGCAACCAGCAGCCTGGCAATCGTCTTCTTCAAACTCATTCTCCTGGATTAAAAGGTGGTCCCCATCTGGAACTGGAACTTCTGCAGTTTAGCATTACTTTTCTCGTTGATCGGCTGGCCATAACTGAATTTCAGGGGTCCCAACGGCGATATCCAGGCTGCGGTGAGACCGACGGACATCGCCAGTCCTTCCTTCCCGATCGTGTAGTTATCGCTGAACACGTTACCCGCATCAAAAAATGGCCCCAGACGGACCGACTTGTCGAACCCGGGCAGCGGCATCAGCAACTCGGCGTTGAACACCGCCTTGCTCGTACCTCCGAGGTAGGTATCGGGATACAGCGGGTCTACCGGGCCGAGACTGGCAGTCTGGTAGCCGCGCACCGAGCCGATGCCGCCAGCGTAGAAATTCTTGTAGAACGGCAAGCTCTGGCCTTGCAGACCATTCGCGTAACCGAGTTCCCCCATGAGCATCAGCACCAGGTCTTTGGTCAGCGGAAAGTAGTGTTCGTTCTTGTAGGTCAGGCGATAGAACGTCAGGTCGACGCCGGGAATGGCCACCTCGACCCCAGCCCGCTGGACGCCTCCGGAGGTCGGATAAATGGCGCTGTTTCGGCTGTCGCTGGTCCATGTCACGGTCGCCGGCAGGGTGATGTTCGAGTCCCCGTGCTCGGCCTGGAAGGTCACATATTGCGGCGGCGTTGCGGCCGTGATCGGCGAAATGTCGATTGTCGTCTGGTCGATCGCCAAGCCGAAGCTCAGGGTTTCCTTTTCGCTGATGGGATAGCCGAAGCGGATGCCGCCGCCGATCGACTCCGACTGGAACGCGTAACCCAGAGAAGTGGGGTTAACCCGCCGGTCGTAAATGTCAAAACCCTGGCTGATGCCGTCAACGGTGAAATAGGGATTGGTATAGTTGATGCTGAGCGTCCGGTTCAGTTTCCCGGTATTGACCTGCAAAGCCAGGAACTTGCCGCTGCCAAAGATGTTGGACTGCGAGATCGAACCGGACAGAACCACCTTTTCCGCACTCGAATAGCCAGCACCGATGGAGATGTTACCGGTCGACTTTTCTGTGACATTGACGTTCACGTCGACCAGATCGATGGTTCCGGGTACCGGCGGAGTTTCCACATTGACTTCGCCGAAATAGTTGGTTCGGTCGATCCTCTCCCGCGACGCCGCGACCCGGTCGGCGTCATACCATGCCCCTTCCATCTGGCGCATCTCCTGGCGAATGACTTCGTCACGTGTTTTGGTGTTGCCGCTGATGTTGACCCGGCGCACGTAGGTCCGCTTCCCCGGATCGACAAAAATCGTAAATGCCACCTGACGCTTCTCCTTGTCGAGTTCCGGAGCAGCGTTCACGTTGGCAAATGCGTAGCCTTGGGCAGCCAGTTTGTCGGATATGGCCTTGGTGCTCTCGTTGAGTTTTTCGCGGGAAAATACGTCGCCGGGCTTGACCTTGACCGCCTTCCTGAACTCTTCCTCAGGCAGGGTCAGATCGCCAGCCAGCTTCACCGACGAAACTTGGTAGCGCTCCCCTTCGTTGATGCTGACGGTGATGTAGATTTCCTTCTTGTCGGGAGTAATCGACACTTGCGTTGACTCGATACTGAATTCCAGGAAGCCCCGATCGAGGTAGTATGAACGTAGCGTCTCGAGATCGGCCGAAAGCTTTTGTTTCGAATACTGGTCACTCTTGGTATACCAACTGATCCAGTTCGGTGTCTTCTGCTGCAACACGGCCAGCAGATCCTTCTCCTTGAAGGCCTGGGCGCCGACGATGTTGATCTGTTTGATTTTGGCGGTTTCGCCTTCGTCGATATTGAAATTGATCGCCACGCGGTTGCGGTCCAGCGGCGTGATCGTGGTGGTGATCGTCGCCGCGTATCTGCCCCGTGAGAGGTATTGACGCTTCAGTTCCTGTTCGGCCTTGTCCAGCGTGGCCCGGTCGAAGGTGCGCGCCACGGCGACCCCGACTTCCTTAAGGCCCTTGATCAACTGATCCTTCTCGAATTCCTTCAAGCCCACGAAGTCGATCTGCGCGATCGCCGGCCGCTCCTCAAGCACCACAATCAGGACGCTGCCATCGATCTCGATCCGGACATCCTTGAAAAAACCGGTCGCAAACAAGGTCTTGATCGCTTGTGCGGCACGCTCGTCGGTCATCGTGTCGCCGACCTTGACCGGCAGGTAGCTGAAAACCGTGCCGGCCTCAACACGCTGAATCCCTTCGAGGCGAATATCCTTGACCACGAACGGCTCCATGGCCGACGCGGCACAGACAAACAAGGAGGCCACCAGACCTGCGAGCAGGTTTTTCTTCATAAGCTCAGCCGGAGAACAGTCGATTGATGTCGTTGTAGAAGGCGAACGCCATAAGCATGAGCAGGAGTGCCAAGCCGATTTGCTGGCCGATTTCCATGGTTCGCTCGGAAACGGGCCCACGCTTGATGATTTCGACGAGATAATACAACAAATGCCCCCCATCCAGAATCGGGATAGGCAGCAGATTGAGGACTCCCAGACTGATGCTCACCAGAGCAAGGAACTTCAGGTAATAATCGACACCCAGCTTTGCCGACCGTCCAGCGTAGTCGGCGATGGTCACCGGCCCACTGATATTACGCCACGAAACCTCGCCGGTAATCATCTTGCCAATCATCAGGAGGGTAAACGCCGACTTGTCCCAGGTCTCGATAACCGCCTTGTTGAGCGCCGACAACGGGCCGTAGCTGACGGTCACCATCAATTCTGCCGGCAAGCGTCCGTCAGCGGCGACGGCTGCACCAATGCGGCCAATCTGCCGCCCGCGCTCTTCGACGGCAGCCGGTGTCACCGTGCTCTCGACGCGCACGCCGTCGCGCAGCACCTCCAGATGAATCGCTTTCCCGGGCGACTTGCGGACGTGCTGCACGACGTCTGCCCAACTGCCGATCGGCGTTTCGTCAATGCTGAGCACTTCGTCTCCGGGACGCAGCCCGGCATCGGCGGCGGCACTGTTGGCATTGACCTGACCCAGCACGGGAGGCAGCCGGGGGCGGAAAAGCGTGAGGCCCAGACGGTCCAGCGCCTCGCCTTCCCAGCCTGACTGTCGAACAGCCAGCACGTCAAGACGCCGCAACGCGATCTCGTGTTGCGGGTTGATCACCTCAAGCTCGATCTGATCCTGCTCAACGGCCCGCTGCAGCAGAACCCAACGCATTTCCTGCCAGGTCTGCACGCTTTCTCCGGCAACCTTGAGCACCAATTCACCGTCTTCCAGTCCTGCCGACGCCGCCGCACTCTCGGCGGCGGGCGCGCCCAGAAGCGGCTTGAACTCTTCCGTTCCGTTCCAGAACAGTCCCCAGTAAAGAACAATGGCCAGCAGAAAGTTGGCTGCCGGCCCCGCTACGACAATCACCATCCGCCGCAGGACAGGTTGCCGGTTGAAGCTCCGGTGCAACTCCTCGGCAGGAACCTCGCCTTCACGTTCGTCGAGCATTTTTACATAACCGCCGAGCGGGAAAGCGGCAATCGCCCACTCGGTGCCATCCTGGCCAAAGCGCCGCGCCCAGAGTGGCCGTCCGAAGCCGACCGAGAAGCGCAGGACCTTGACCCCTGCCCAGCGCGCGGCAAGATAGTGCCCGAACTCGTGCACCACGACGAGGATTCCCAGGACCAGCGCAAACGCCGCAAGATAGTAGAGAAAGCCGCTCATCGGAAAGCTGGCTCCATGATCAAATGTTCTGCCGCTGCGCGCGCCGTGCGGTCGACAGCCAGTACCTCGGCCAGCGAGACCGGCATCCCGCCGGTCGGCAAGCGATCCATGACTTCGGCAATCACCCGTGCAATCGCCGTAAACCTGATCCTGCGGTCGAGGAAGGCCTGCACCGCCACTTCGTTCGCCGCATTCAGTGTCGTCGGCGCACTGCCGCCCTCCCTGAGCGCACGATAGGCCAGTCCCAGGCACGGAAAGCGATCCAGGTCGGGACGCTCGAAATGCAGCGACGCCACCTTGTACAGATCAAGCGCCTCGACGCCAGCCGCGATGCGCTGCGGATAAGCCAGGGCGTGCGCGATCGGCGTGCGCATGTCCGGATTACCGAGTTCTGCGATGACCGAGCCGTCGGCGTACTGGACGAGCGAATGAATGACGCTTTGGGGATGGATGACCACCTGAATGCTGTCCGCCGGAACGTTGAACAGCCAGTGCGCCTCGATCACCTCCAGGCCCTTGTTCATCATCGTCGCGCAGTCGACCGATATCTTTCGTCCCATGATCCAGTTCGGGTGGGCACACGCCTGTTCGGGGCTGACGGCTTCGAAGTCGCCGAGGGCCAGTTCACGAAAGGGACCACCCGATGCCGTAAGGAACAGCCCAAGCACGCCACTGCCGGCCGGATCGCCCGAGTAGGTGCTCGGAAGAGACTGGAAAATGGCATTGTGCTCGCTGTCGATCGGCAGCAGGGTCGCACCGTTTTCGCGCACGGCACGCATGAAGACCGGGCCGGCCATGACCAGTGCTTCCTTGTTCGCCAGAAGGATCTTCTTCCCGGCGACAGCCGCCGCCAAGGTGGGCGGCAGACCCGCCGCGCCGACGATCGCGGCCATCACCGCATCCACCTCCGGGAGTTCCGCCATGCGCACCAGCGCGCCCGGACCATGCCCCACCTCTGTCGGACAACCCGCGGCCAGCAAGCGCGCGGCGAGATCGGCGGCCAGAACCGCATCGCCAACAACCGCATGGCGCGGTCGAAACTCCAGGCACTGTGCGAACAGCAGGTCCACCTGACGGTGCGCGCAAAGTGCCACAACCCGGTAGCGCTGTGGGTGACGTCGCAGGACATCCAGCGTATTGACCCCGATGGAGCCTGTCGAGCCGAGAATCGTGAGCTGCTGCACAGCCGTCCCCGACGGCGTCAAGGCTGTGTCACCAACCAGACCAGAGCGACCATCGGCAGTGTCGACGTGAGACTGTCGATACGGTCCAGCACCCCGCCGTGCCCTGGCAGCACGTTGCTGCTATCCTTGAGTCCCGCCTGGCGTTTGAGCAGGGATTCGAAGAGATCACCAAGGATGCTGATCGCCGCCAGTACGCTGAGCAGCCCGGTCAACAGTGGCAGGTTTCCCGCCAGCGTCGCCGGCAACTGCGGCGACAACAGCAGCCCATACGCCAGAACCGCGACAACACCACCGAACGCGCCCTCCCAGGTCTTGCCCGGGCTGATGTTGGGCGCCAGCTTGTGTTTACCCAGAAGTCGTCCGAAGAAGTACGCGCCAATGTCCGCCAGCCAGACAACAGCCATGATTGCCAGCAAGGTCAGCGGCCCGGCTTGTCGCAATTGCAGCAGGGCCATCCACGCGGGCAGGATCAGCACGCTGCCCGTCGCCAGAGCGATGGCAGCGTTCGGCATGGGCCAGCGCCGCGTCAACCAGAGCGGCACCAGAAGTAGCCAGAAAATTGCCGCTGGCAGATAGAAGCAGGCCCCCAGAGGCCAGGCTGCCTCGGCAAAACCTGCGCTGATACCGACTGCAGCGGGGGCGAGAATGGCCACTACCGCACACACCCCGGCAAGCAATACACCAAGCCAGATTCGACCTGTCTCGCCAAGACGCATCAAGGCACCCCACTCCCAAGCTGCCACGGCGGCCACGGCCGTGGTGAACAGCAGCCAACCCAGCGGTGGCAAATAGAAGAGCGCAGAAAAGAAAGCGGCAAACAGGACCACCGCGGTGATTACCCGCGTCCTAAGCATCTATGCGCGGGCCTGTCGGTACGACAGCAGGCAGGGAAGTACCCAGTACCTGTTCACTGGTCCGCCCAAAACGGCGTTCGCGCTGCTGATACGAGGTCAGTGCGGCCTCAAATGCACGCGCGTCAAACTCGGGCCAGAGCACCTCAGTGAAGTACAACTCGGAGTACGCCAGTTGCCAGAGCAGGAAGTTGCTGATCCGCTGCTCACCACCGGTGCGAATGAACAGATCGGGCTCGGGGGCATAGCTCATTGCCAGATGTGGTGCCAGATCGCTTTCGCTCCATTCTGCGCGCGCCTCCTGGTCGCTGTTCAGCATGCGGTTGACCGCCTGCAGGATGTCCCAGCGTCCACCATAATTCGCAGCGATGGTCAGAACGAGTCGGTCGTTACCCGCTGTGCGCTCCTCGGAGGCGGCGATCAGCGCCTGCAGGTCCGGATCAAAACGCGAGAGGTCGCCAATCACCCGCAAGCGTACGCCGTTGCGATCGAGCTTCTTGACCTCTTCCTTGAGCGCGCGTACGAAGAGTTGCATCAGCAGTGAGACTTCCTCTTCAGGGCGGCGCCAGTTCTCTGAACTGAAGGCGAACAGGGTCAGATACTCGATGCCCCGCTCGAGGCAGGTCTTCACCGTAGCGCGCACCGTATCAACGCCGCGATGATGCCCGGCGACGCGCGGCAACAGCCGCTTCTTGGCCCAACGCCCGTTGCCGTCCATGATGATCGCCACATGGCGAGGAACCGCCGAGGTATTCGGCACATCGCGAGTGGAACTGGCAAAGCGTACCATTCTGATGACTCCTGCGGCAGTCGCTAGATGGCCATCAACTCGGTTTCCTTCTGACTGAGTTGCTTCTCGATCTCCGCCACGTAGCGGTCGGTAAGCTTCTGGATCTCGTCCTGGGCCCGATGCTCGTCATCCTCGGAGCACTCCTTGTTCTTGAGCATTTCCTTCAGCGTCGCAATGGCATCGCGTCGCAGATTGCGGACCGCAACCTTGGCACCCTCGCCCTCGCCTTTCACGACCTTGATCAGATCGCGCCGCCGTTCCTCGGTCAGGGCAGGCATTGGCACGCGGATCAGGTCTCCCTGTGCGGCCGGGTTGAGGCCCAGGTCGGAATCGCGAATGGCCCGCTCGACCTTTGCTGCCATGCCCTTTTCCCAGGCCTGAACACCGAGCGTGCGAGCGTCGATCAAGGTCACGTTGGCCACGGTATTGATCGGCACCGGCGAGCCGTAATACTCGACCTGCACGTGGTCGAGCAAACCCGTATGCGCACGCCCGGTCCGCACTTTTGCCAGATCGGTCTTGAGTGCCTCAAGCGACCTGTGCATCTTGTGCTCGGCGGCCTTTTTCACGTCTGCTATGGACATTCCCATCTCCGTCAGCAATATACCAGAGTGCCTTCGTTCTCGCCCATCGTAACCCGACGCAGCGCACCCTGCTTGAAAATCGAGAACACGTTGATCGGCAGCTTCTGGTCACGGCACAAGGCAAAAGCAGTGGCATCCATGACCGCGAGGTTCTGCGCGATGGCATCGTCGAAGCTGATCCGCTCGTAGCGGGTAGCCTGCGGATCCTTCTTCGGGTCGGCCGAATAGATGCCATCGACCTTGGTAGCCTTGAGTACGATTTCGGCACCGATCTCCGCCCCCCGCAGTGCCGCAGCGGTATCGGTCGTAAAGAAGGGGTTACCGGTACCACCGGAAAAGATGACCGTCCGGCCCTGCTCCAGGTAGCGGATGGCCTTGGCTCGGACGTACGGCTCGACCACCTGCTCGATGCTCAGAGCCGACTGCACGCGCGAAACCATCCCGGCAACGCGCATCGCGTCGTGTAGTGCCAGACCATTCATCACCGTCGCCAGCATGCCCATGTAATCCGCCTGGGCGCGATCCATGCCTCTGGCCGCCGGCGCAACGCCCCGAAAAATGTTGCCACCGCCGATGACCACGCCAACCTGTACCCCCATGTCGACGACCACCTTGATCTCGGCAACAATTCCCGAGATCGTTTTCCGGTTGATTCCGTAGGCATCACTCCCCATGAGCGCCTCACCGGAGAGTTTCAGCAGGATGCGTTTGTACTTCGGCGAGTTGGTGAACATCGGCCTCGGCCTCCTTCAGTAAGCGAGTGATCGGTCAGTCAAGCCCGGCGTTTACCTCTGCGCGGCGGCAGCGGCTTGTGCGGCCACTTCGGCGGCAAAATCGTTGGCCCTCTTGGCGATCCCTTCACCGACCACGAACAGGGTGAAACTCACCACCGAAGCCTCTTTGGCCTTGAGCAACTGGGCAATTGTCTGTTTGTGGCTTTCGTCCTTCACAAACACCTGACCGAGGAGCGTGACCTCATTGAGAAACTTCTGTACGGAGCCTTCGGCAATCTTGTCGATCATCGCCTCCGGCTTGCCACCTTCACGGGCCTTCTCGATGGCAATGCGGCGTTCGCTCTCGATCAGTTCGACGGCGACACCGGTCGGATCCAGTGCCCGCGGCTTGGCAGCCGCAATGTGCATGGCCAGATCCTTGCCGAGTTGATCGTCGCCGCCAATGTAATCCACCAGAACACCGATCTTGGCCCCACCATGCACGTAGGAAGCGAGCCTGCCCTTGGCCTCGATGCGCGCGAAACGACGAATCGACATGTTCTCGCCAATCTTGCCGACCAGCGCCGTGCGTGTCGACTCGACACTACCTTCACCCATCGGCAACGCCGACAAGGCAGCGACGTCGACTGGGTCGTACCCGGCGACCAAAACCGCGCAATCACGCGCCAGGCTCAGAAACTCCTGGTTCTTGCCGACAAAGTCAGTTTCGCAGTTGATTTCGACGATCGCACCAAGCTTGTCGTCACTCGATCTGTGGATGGCCACGACGCCCTCAGCGGTAATACGACTCGCCGCCTTGCTGGCTTTGGAACCGAGCTTGACGCGCAGAATTTCTTCGGCCTTGAGCAGGTCGCCACCGGACTCCGTCAGCGCCCTCTTGCACTCCATCATCGGTGCGTCGGTTCTTTCCCGAAGCTCCTTGACCATACTTGCGGTAATTTCCGCCATTTCACAATCTCCACACACGCGTAAGGCTGCCGGTGACACCGGCAGCGCCTCGCTATATACACTCAATCAATACGGAACCCATTGGCCACGGCAAGTTCCTGCGTAACCCGTGGCGGCAGCGTTCACTCGTCGTCGGCTTCTTCGATGAACTCGTCGCCTGACACCGCGTCAAGAATCTCTTCGACAAACTGACTGCGCCCCTCGAGAACCGCATCGGCAACACCACGAGCGTACAGGCGAATGGCACGCGACGAGTCATCGTTACCCGGAATGACGTAATCCACGCCGTCCGGGGAATGGTTGGTGTCGACCACGGCGACGACCGGAATACCGAGTTTGTTGGCCTCGGTAATAGCGATCTTGTGGTAACCGACGTCAATGACAAACAGCGCGTCGGGCAGCGAGCCCATCTCCTTGATCCCGCCAATCGACTTGTGCATCTTGTCGAGTTCGCGGGTCAGCATCAGCGCCTCCTTCTTGCCGAGCCGATCGAGGGAGCCATCCTCGCACATGACCTCCATCTCCTTGAGGCGCTTGAGCGACTGCTTGATGGTCTTGAAGTTCGTCAGCATGCCGCCCAGCCAGCGCTGATCAACATACGGCGTATCGCAGCGCGTCGCTTCTTCGGCCATGATCTCGCGTGCCTGCCGCTTGGTCCCGACAAACAGGATCGTGCCCTTGTTGGCCGACAACCGGCGAACAAAGGTCATGGCTTCGTTATATTTGGCCAGCGTCTTCTCAAGGTTGACGATATGAATCTTGCTGCGGGCGCCAAAAATATAGGGCGCCATCTTGGGGTTCCAGAATCTCGTCTGGTGGCCGAAGTGAACACCGGCCTCAAGCATCTGTCGCATGGTTGTGGACATTCTTACTCTCACTCTCATCAGGGTTAGACCACCATCCGCCCACCTACAGCCCGCCTTCTCTTTCTGGCAGGCACCCTTGAACAGGCGAATGTGCGTGATAGGATGCACTTCGACAGCACACCCCGCGCGCCACGAAGGCGCGCTTTCCAATTTTGCTCGCGCAGGCCAGCAAAAGCCGGCGATAGTACCACCAAGCACCACAGAATTTCAATTCCGACCTGTCCCGCGTATTCCACCCAGCATGTTTCCGCGCCAATGAGGAACCTGGAGCAGAGCCGCTGCACTGGCCGCGCGTCGCAGGGCGAGCAGGCGCCGATACGTTCCGGCCATCGAGGGGTGGGGGAAAGAGAAGCTGGACAGGCGACGGAAGTCTCCGAAGACAGCTTGCGACGGCCGCGAAGTCGAACGAGAAAGATAGTTTCGCCTTCACAACGCTTGCCGGTGAACTAATATGAACCGGGAGAGGGGGGGAAAACCATGCTTCATCGCCTATGGAAGCACCTGAAGGTCGCTCGGCGTTTGAATCTTGGACCGGCTTCAGTCGTTTTTCGCTTCGAACGGGCCGTTCGGCTCAGGACGGCGCCCCGTAATCTCCCGGTACTTGAGAATCAGGCGCCGGTTACCGAGGTGGCGCACGCGCGAGCGGACACTTTGGGCGCCGAGAGGGGTTCTGTATCCCAACCCGTTTCCGCAAAGCCCGAACGGGAGACGGCACTGATCGTGGGCGCTGGTCCGGGGTTGGGCGAATCACTCGCGAGGCGACTCGCCAGCGAAGGAATCAACATTGCACTGGCCTCCAGAGACGGACTGCGTCTTGAGCGGCTGGCCGGGGAACTGCGACGGGGCGGGGTACGGGCGAGCGGATTCACCTGCGATGTCACCGACGAACTTTCCGTACAGGAACTGTTTGAGACCGTCTGCCGGGAGTACGGCGTTCCACATCTCGTGGTGTACGCACTGCAAAGCTTTGGCCCGGGTCGCACGGTGGACATCGAAGTCCCGGCGTTCGAGGCGGGTTGGCGGCACAACTGCTTTGGCGCCTTCCTGGTCGCGCGGGCGGCGGCCCGTCTGATGGCTGCTGCGGGGAGGGGCACCATCGTTCTGGTCGGATCGACTTCCGCCCTGATCGGCCGCGAGAATCACCTGAACCTGGCGGCAGGAAAGTTTGGACAGCGCGCCCTGGCCCAGGTGCTGGCCAAGGAGATGTGGTCACACGGAGTACACGTGGTGCATGTGGTCATTGACGCAGACATCCGTGAAGACGTACAGGAGGAATTCCCGCAATCGCAGCCTGAAGACCTGGCCGAAACCATCTGCTTCCTGCATCGGCAGCCCAGGACCGCCTGGACGAGCGAGATCGACCTTCGTCCGTGGAATGAGCGTTTCTGGGAACACTGCTGATGGAGTTCTTCCGCGGTGGCCGCCGCGAGGGCTTTCCGACCGCGGCCGCGCGTCGGGCGTTACTCGGGAAGGCCGTTGATCAGGAACATCGCCTGTAGCGCATCGTTCGGTTTGCCCAGCGGTTCGAACCAGCGCGCGAGGATTGGGCTGATCTCGCCGGTGCGGTAAAGTCTGGCCAGGGTCCGGTCGACGGCCAGGCGCAAGTCGGCGTCGCGGCGCATCGCCAGGCCGTACGGCTCGTAGCTGAACTGCAGCGTAGCCAGCGCGAAGGCCTGTCCCTGCCCGCGCACCAGCGCCGTGGTGACCAGCACCGTACGATCCGCTGCATAGGCCGTGGCGGTCCTGTCCTTCAGTGCGTTCAGCGCGGCATCGTGGTCGGCGACCTTGAGCAGGTGAACGCCGAGTTTGCCCGCGGCGATCAGGTTTTCGAGCGTCTTTTCGGTCGTCGTTCCGGACACCACCGCGACACGCTGCTCCTTGATCGCTTCCACCGACGACGGCACCTCGCCCTCGCGAAACAGCAGGCCGGCACCGTCGACAAAGGTCATCACGCTGAAGTCGAAGTCGGCCCGACGCGACAGCGTCTGCGTCGTGTTGCCGCACTCGATATCGATCGCGCCACTCTTCAAGGCTTCGAAGCGGTTCTGTGCAGTGACCGGCACCCAGCGCACATCGAGCTTCGGCAGGTCGAGCTGCTTGCCGATATCCTCGGCCACGATCCGGCACAGCTCTACGCTGTAGCCGCGCGGCTGCTTGTCGTCGCCGACGAAGGAAAACGGTATCGAGTTCTCGCGGTAGCCCAGCTTCAGTGTCCCGGTCTGCTTGATGTTGGCCAGAGTTGAATCCGCCGCCATCGCCGGAGTGGCGATGGCGAAGCTTGCGGCAAGCCCGGCCAGGAACAGGGTGCGTTTGATCATGGTTCTTCCTCGGTGGTGGTTAGTCACTTATGACTCAGATCTTTACATTTCCTGAGCAGATCGGGTCACGGGGTAGCGTGGGCGAGAGCCGGAACGATGGCTTGTTCAGTGATTCGACAAGCGGCGGCGATGGTCGAGCGACCCAGGCGGGTGAGGTAGTAGCGATAGCCATGAACGACCTTCTTGATGAGGCCGAACTGGCGCAGGCGCCAAAGCTG
>JAKOZI010000045.1 GCA_029780075.1 Pseudomonadota bacterium | reverse complement strand
CCATCGAGCAGGCCGCCGGTCGCAGCCCATTGCCGATCATTGCCCTGACGGCCAACGCCCTGGCCGGCGACCGCGAAGCTTGCCTGACTGCCGGCATGAACGACTATCTGGCGAAACCGATCAACCGGGCGCAACTGACTGCCGCTCTCGAACGTCACCTGCGGACGCAACTGCCTGCCGACGGCGCCGGCCCTCCGCGCGACGCCGAGGCGGCGCTTCGCGAGCGGCGCGAAGTGTTGCTTTTCGACCCCAGCGTCGTCCAGTCGCTGCCGATGGTTGCCGACGGCAGCATTCCTGGGTTCGCCGACCGGGTCCTCGACCTGTTCGTCCAGAATGCCGTCAAATTGCTGGCGGAGATTGACGACGCCGCCAACCGGGGCGACGCGCCGGCACTGCAGCGTGCGGCTCATACGCTCAAGTCGTCGAGCGCGACGATCGGCGCCCTGGCGCTGTCGGAGCAGGCGAAGCGACTGGAGTTGTTGCTGCGCGCCGGTCAGCCTACCACCGCCGACTGGCCGGATATGTTGCGACGCGCGTACGCCGATTTCGAACAGGCGTTGACGCGACATCGTGCACTCGCCGCTGCAGCCTCCGAGAACAAGGGCGGAGGCAGATGAAAACACAGCCTGAACACGGGCGCGTGCTGCTCGTCGATGACGACGCGATGATCCGCATGCTGGCCGCAGAATCGCTGCGACACGCCGGCTTCGAGGTCAGCGAAGCCGACTGCGGTGAACAGGCGCTGCGCGTGTTCGAGGAAAGCCCCTTCGACCTGATGCTGCTCGATGTGCTGATGCCGGGCATCGACGGCTATACGGTCTGCGAACGTCTGCGCCGGCACCCGCGCGGCCAATGGTTGCCGATCCTGATGCTCACCGGCCTCAACGACAGCGAATCGATCGAACGCGCCTACCGCGCCGGCGCCACCGACTTCATCACCAAGCCGATCAACTGGCTGTTGCTGACGCAACGTGTGCGTTATGGTCTGCGCGCCAGCCACGCCATCGCCCTCGTGACGCACAGCCAGCAGCGACTGGCACACGCCCAACGCCTGGCGCGGATGGGCAGTTGGGAATGGTCGATCGCCGAGCAGCGATTCTCATGGTCCGACGAACTGCAGCAGATCTTCAGTGGCGACTGGAAGCTGGCCGGCGCGGCGACGCCCGAGAGGTTCCTCGACATGGTCCGCGAAAGTGATCGCGCCACCGTCGGCGCTGCTCGCCAGGCGCTGCTTTTCGAAGGCACCGCCTACCAGCTGACCTACGGCATCGATCGACCAGACGCCACTCTTTGCGAGGTTTTCGAACAGGCGGTCGCGGTCCGCGACGGCAGCGGTCGCATCATCACGATCGAAGGCGTCACGCAGGACATCACCGAGCGCGTCGAGGCGCAGCGGCGCATCCAGCACATGGCCTTGCACGACGGGCTGACCGGCCTGGCCAACCGGCAGTTCTTCAGCCAACTGGTCGAGGTCGAACTCGAACGCTCCCGCCGCGACAAGAGCGCGTGCGCGATCCTGTATCTCGACATTGACCATTTCAAGACGGTCAACGATGCGCTCGGCGACGCGGCCGGTGATCAGTTGCTATGCACGCTTGCCGAACGGCTGCGCGCGGAGGTCCGCGGCGCCGACCTGCTGGCACTGAAACCGCCGATGCGTACCGCCGAAGTCGTGGCGCGCATCGACGGTGATGCCTTCACGGTGCTGGTGCTCGAAATCCGCGCGGCCAGCCACGCCGCGCTGGTCGCCGAACGCTTGCTGAAGACGATTTCGCTGCCGCTGTTGCTCGGCGGCAGCGAAATCGTGCTCACCGCCAGTATCGGCATTGCCGTCTTTCCCCGCGACGGCAAGACGGTCGAGACACTATGGCGGCACGCCGAGCAGGCGATGTACGCCGCGAAGGCGACCGGCCCTTCGACCTGCCATTTTTTCGATAAAGAGATGAATGCCGCGGCCAGCGTCAAGCTCGGGCTGGAAAACGCGCTGCGACGAGCGATCGGCAACGACGAATTGCGCCTGCACTTTCAGCCCAAGGTCGACGCCGGCAGCGGCCGGTTGATCGGCGCCGAGGCACTAGTACGCTGGCAGCATCCGCAACGCGGCCTGCTCGGACCGGATCAGTTCATCGGCCTGGCCGAGGAATCGGGGCTGATCGTCGCGCTCGGTGACTGGGTGGTGACCGCTGCCGCACGCCAGTTGCGGCAGTGGCAGGACGCCGGCCTGCCGCCGCTGCGCCTGTCGATCAATCTGGCCAGCCCAAGCTTCCTGCAGGAAGACATCGCCGACCGACTGGATGACGCGCTACGCCGGGCAGGCGTGTCGCCAGGGCAACTGCTGCTCGAACTGACCGAATCGCTGCTGATGGTCGATGCCGAGAGCACCATCGCCCGCCTGAACCGCTTGCGCGAGAAGGGCTTCGGCTTGTCGCTCGACGATTTCGGGACCGGTTATTCCTCGTTGAGCTATCTCAAGCGTTTTCCGCTCGACGAGTTGAAAATCGACCGATCGTTCATCACCGACGTGACCCTGGGCGACAAGGACGCCGCCATCGCCCTGTCGGTGATCGAACTCGGACGTCGATTCGGCATGCAAGTGGTCGCCGAGGGCGTCGAGACCCGCGCGCAGGCCGGCTTTCTGCTGGCCCACGGCTGCCCGATCCAGCAGGGTTACCTGTATTCGCCGCCGATCGCGGCCGATGACTTCGCAGCGCTGCTGCGCCGCGGCGACCGCTTCGATCGCGGACTGTCGGCGCAGACCGCCGAGTGACCCCCGCCTGCGCCGCCGGCACCGTAGTACTCTGCCATCCCCGCCCGTGAAAGGACCAGCGCATGACCAGCCGCTTCCGCAGTCTGTCGATTGCCCTGAAACTCAACTGATCGTATGTCAGGCACTTTCCAATCGGCTTGCACCGTGTCATCGCTGCCGGAACCGGCACGGCGATCATGGCCACGGCGCACAGGCTGGAGCTGGAGGTGATTGCCGATGGCGCCAAAACCCGCGCCCAGTTCGAATTCCTGCAACGAGCAAAATGCCCTAAACTACAAGCCGGTTTGTCCAGTCGCCTGCTGCCGCCCGCGACGCCGGCAGCGCCGCGGCTGCAGATTCACCCTGCCCCCGACAGCGAGAAACTGGCTTCGTGGAGAATGGCCGGTCAGCCAGACCCAACAGAGAGAAACCGACGATGAAGTATCGCCACAGCAGCGCCCAGAGCGCAGACTATCTGCGTCTGGCACTGAAGCAAATGACCAAGCAAAAAGCCGGCCTGCATCCGGCGAGTTATGCCATCTGGTACGAGTACGTGGCGAATCTCAACCCGGCGCTGCAGGCCGCGATCGATAACCACCTCGGCGACGAGGGGCCGCTCGACGACGAGGCGACCTACGCACTGTATGACCGCTACCTGGCCGAGCTCGACTCGAAGACCGCCTTGCGCATCGGCGACAGCGTCAGCCAAATCGTCGGCCAGGTTTCCGATTCCGCGGCGGAGGCGGTCGATCAGGCGTCCCGCTACGGCAGTTCGCTGGAACGCTGGACGGATACCCTGCTGCGCCCTGTCGACTCCCCCGGACCGCTGGCCGCCGGCGTCGAGGACATCCTGCGCGGCACCCGCGAGATGCAGGGCGCGATCAGCAGGCTGCAGGAGCAGCTCGCGGAGAGTACCCGCGAAGCGCAACAGCTCCGGCAGGAGGTCGCGCGCGCGCGCGAAGAGGCGCTGATCGACGCCCTGACCGGGCTGGCCAACCGCAAGAGCTTCGATCTCGCGCTGGCGGCCTGCCTGGCCGAGGCGCAGCCGGACCTGTCCGGTCCGTGCCTGTTGATGATCGATCTCGACAATTTCAAACGCATCAACGACGCGCACGGACACGTCTTCGGCGACCGGGTCCTGGCCAAGGTCGGACAGATCCTCAGGGCCAATGTCAAGGGCAAGGACACGGCGGCGCGCTACGGCGGCGAGGAGTTCGCGGTGATCCTGCCGACAACACCGCGCGGCGGCGCCATTGGCCTGGCCGAGGCCCTGCGGGCGCTGGTCTTCTCCAGTCGGGTGCGGCGCAGTGGCGACAAGGAAGCGCTGATTGGCAACATGTCCGTCTCGATCGGTGTCGCCGACTACCTCGGCGGCGAATCCGCCAGCGAATTCGTGGCCCGCGCGGATCGTGCGTTGTACACCGCCAAAATGCAGGGACGCAATCGGGTCATCCTTGCACCGCGTCCACAGCCTGAAGCAAGCCGTTGAGGCCGCAGCCGACGTCAGCCGCCGGTGCCGAAGCCAAACCGGCCGGGATGCCGTGGTGATGAATCACATCGAGCAGATCGACCAGCTTGTGCGGCACGCCGTAATCCCGATCTCGGGTTTGCTGTCGCTGTTGATGCCGGCCAATTCGCGCGTCGGGTTCGGCATCAAACGCCTGGACGGACGCTACCGACTCGCCAACCAGGCCATCGAGCAACTCCTGTGTCAGGGCACGGGTCGGTTGGCCGGAAGGTCGGAGAGCGACCTCCTGCCCGCAGATCGGGTCGAACGACTCGCGCACTGCGACCAGCTCATCATTGACGGAGCACCAGCGGCCTGCGTCGAGATCAACCTCCCCGCCAGTGGTGAACAGGGACGTCCCTATTTATGGCTGAAGCTCCCTGTCCTGGGCACCGACCAGCGTCTGCAGTCGATAGCCTCGGTCATCCACGAGATCTCCTCGCCACAAGCCAGTTCGGCCCTGCACCAGACACTCGACCGGCTGCAACAGGTCAACCAGCAATTGCAGCGAACCGTGATCGAACTCGAGCAGGTAGCCAGCACCGACAAACTCACCGGTGCCTGGAACCGGCGCCGTCTCGAAGAGTGCGCGCGCAAGGAAATGGATCGCCTCCACCGCTATGGTCAGCCGTTGAGCATGATCCTCATCGATATCGATTTCTTCAAGGCGATCAACGACCACAACGGCCATCACGCCGGCGACCAGGTGCTGCAGGCCTTGGCCGAGTTGCTGCAGGGACGACTGCGCGGGAGCGACTCACTGGCCCGTTGGGGAGGCGAGGAATTCGTCATCCTGTGCTCGGATACCCGACGGGCCAGTGCGGCGATCCTTGCCGAACGACTGCGCCAGCAGGTCGCAGCCGCAACCTTCATGGCCGTAGGGCAACTCACGGTAAGCATGGGAGTTGCCGAATGCCGGCCCGAAGACTCCTGGGAGGAGTGGTTCGAGCGCGCCGATCAAGCGCTTTACCGGGCCAAGAGTGCCGGCAGGAACCAGGTCCAGGTCGCACCACAGGCGACGACCACGGACAGCATGAAGGATTACGTCATCGGAAGTTTCGTGCAACTGGTCTGGCACTCGGCGTACGAATGCGGCGACGAACTCGTCGACCGCGGTCACCGACTGCTTTTTGCGGACGCCAACGAACTGCTGTCTGCCATCCTCTCCGGACAAGCCGCGGCCAGCGTAGACGAGATCATCGACCGCCTGCTGGCCGACGTGCTGCAGCACTTCAACGATGAGGAGTCGGTCATCCTGGCAGCCGGTTTCCCCGGCACCGCCGAACACGTGCTGCTGCATCGACAACTCGTCCTCCAGGGACTGACGCTGGTCGACGCCTACCGCACGGGCAAACAGGGGGTCGGCGACGTTTTCCAGTTTCTGGCCTATGAGGTGGTCACCAAGCACATGCTCGGTGCCGACCGCGAGTTCTTTCCCTGTCTGCGGGCACAAGCTTCGTCAGCCATCCGGCAAGGCGCAGGGGTCGAGGCGACAACGCCGCCCCAGCGTGCTGACCAGAGCGCCCCGGCGACGCCAGGCGACCTGGTCTGCGAGGCCTGATGTACGGCCGCGCATCGCAGGAAGCGCTTGTCTTGCCTTCCTGGGCGGCCGAAGCTTACTTCGACACGGCGGCCTTGGTGGCATCGGCGGCCTTGACCACCATTTCCTTGCCGGCCTCCTTGGTCGCCTCGACGGCCTCTTTGGTGGCCTCCTTGGCAGCGGCTGTCGCGCCGACCGCACTCTCCTTGGCTGCGACGGCCGCGTCCTTGGCGGCTTCCTTGGTGGCCTCAGCCGCCGCGCCAACGGCTGCGCCGGCCTTCTTGGCCGATTCCTCGGCCTTCTGCCCGGACTCGGTGGTGGCCTTTGGTTTGTTGTCGCAGGCTGCAGCGGTGATGGCCAGCATGGCGGAAAGGACGAGCAAGCGAGTTTTCATGGAATGTGCCTCCGGTATTGAAGTCATCTGGATAGAGAGAAACCACGGGCCGTTTCGAGAACGCGTCGCGCGAACCGCGGCCGTGCCATGCCTGCCTGGTGCGTGGTCACCTACAGCCTGCACGCATCGCCTTATCACAACACATTCCCCGGCACGAGTAAACCCGGCCCCCAGCGATAGCTCCAGGGTCGCGATGATGGACGGCTTTCGACTCGAGCCGCAAGGAGGGACATGAGACCAGACCAGGAACGGCTCGATGTGCCGCTTGCTGCGGCGCTGTGCGAGGCCATCGGCGGCGGCACGGGTTCACCGGCAAACATCGACTCGCTGACCGGAATCGCCGGCGGTTCGATTTCGCGCGCGCTACTGGTGGAAAGCGCCGGCGAACGCTACTTCGTCAAACTGAACGACGCCGAACTGGCCGACATGTTCTCTGCCGAGGCCGATGGCCTGCGCGCGCTGGCCGCTTGTCCCGCACTGCGCGTGCCACAGGTGTTAGGACACGGCGTGAGCGGCCGGCAGGCTTATCTGCTGCTCGAATACCTGCCGCTGCAAGCCTTGCGTACAGACCAGCACGGGGCAAAGGCCGGGCACGCACTGGCCGCATTGCACCGCCTGCATGGTCCGCAGTACGGCTGGCATCGTGACAACTTCATCGGCAGCACAGTACAGCTTAATGCCGAGCATCGCACCTGGCCCTTCTTCTTTGCCCACCGGCGTCTGTTGCCACAGCTCGAGCTGGCCAGGCAACACGCCCAGTACAACCGGCTGATCGCCGACGGTGAACGCCTGGCCGGCAAACTTGCGGCATTGTTCGTCGACCATCACCCCCAACCCAGCCTGCTGCATGGCGACCTGTGGCACGGTAACGCCGCGACCGACGAGACGGGCACCCTGACCCTGTTCGATCCGGCCGTCCATTTCGGCGACCGCGAAGCCGATCTGGCGATGAGCGAGCTGTTCGGAGGTTTTCCGGACAGTTTCTACGCGGGCTACCGCGAGGCCTGGCCATTGAACGACGGTTACGAGCAGCGCAAGACGCTGTACAACCTCTATCACGTGCTCAATCACTTGAACCTGTTCGGCAGCGGCTATCTTCGCCAGGCCGAGCGCATGGTCGCTACGTTGCTTGCCGAGATTGGCTGCTGATTACCGGACAAGGTGAGCGCAGCAGCCTTCAGTGATGACCAGCCGCCGAGCAACCGTCGCACGGATCAATTCTTGGATTCTTCTTGGAGGTGAACATGCCAGCAGAGAGCAAGGCCGCAGACCAGCGGGTCAGTCATTTTCGGCAGATCCTCATGTGGCCGTTGCAGTTGATGCCGTTGCCCGCCGATGCGCCCATCGACAGCCATAGCCAGTTGCTCGAAGCGGCCTCACCCGACAATCCGTGGCATGAACTCGTCGACGAGTTCTCCGGCGACCCTGGTCAATTCCACGAGCGCCACTACAGCGAGTTCGTCACCTTCCTGCCGTATGTCCAGCGCTTTCTTTACGGTGAGGGCGGAGGCCAGAAGGCCATCGCGCGCTACGGCGAGTCACCGATCCGCATTTTCCGGCGTCAAGACGTGGCGCGGGTACGGATGACCTTCAAGGAGGGTGACGAGGCACTCAGCTTCGAGATCGTGCACCTCGACCTGTATTTCTTCTACGACATCGACGTCGTCATCCTGGTCGTCGAAATTTGCGCCGACGACCTCGAACTGCGACAGGTACAGGACACGCTGTATCGCTTCGGACGCGCCTATCCGCCATACTGGGACGACGATGGCAGCGGTGGCCATTGCCTCAAACGTGCCGAGTGGTTGGCGGCGGACGGTCAGTTGCTGTCCGTTTCCGACTACGAGAAGCGCAGCAAGTACCTGTCTTTCGTCAGCCGCTTTCGTGCACCGTGCATTTCGTCGCACTGGGAATTTTTGCTGCGCCCTCTGGTACTGCACCACTCGGATGCAAAGGGACTGGTCCGCTACCGGCAGATCGAGTATCACCGCATGCCGCTGCTGGCTTACCTGGCGATGGACGATCCACGCACCTTGAGTCGCGGCGACTTTGCCCGCCTGGTCCTGGTCACCGGACCTGGAAAGCAAGGCTCCCTGCCCTATTCCGACCAACATCTCGAAGGTTTTGAAAGCCGCTACTGCATCGACCGCTTCTGGCATCCACAGGCCGACGATCCTGGCACGCGCCTGCTGTCCTGCGGGCACGCCTTCGTGATGGTCGGCAGCGCCCGTGACGATTACTTCACCGGTCTGGAAACCGGTCTGCTCGGGCAGTTTCGCCATCAGTTCTTCCTGTTGGCACTGATCCCCCATTTCCACAAGGCGGCGCTGCTGATGCTCTCGGATCGTCTGGTCACGGCGCTCAATCGTCTGGAGATTGGCAACGCCGAATCGGTCAAGCAATTCAAACGCGCCATCCGGCAGATCCTCGAGGTCTTCCTGCGTTTCAGCCATCGCTACTGGTTTCATGAGATCTCTGATCAGGCACAGGCCAGAGCGCTGTTCAGCATGACCCGCGAACACCTGGGAACCGAAAATCTCTACACCGAGCTGCGTGAGGAAATCCAGGACATGAGCCAGTACCTGGATAGCGACAGCCTGCGCCGGCAGGCCAACACGGTGGTGCGGTTGACGGTGGTGACCACTGCCGGCCTGGTGGCGACGATTACCACCGGCTTCCTGGGAATCAATCTGATCGACGCCGCCCACGACGAGCTGGTCAACAGAATCCTCTTTTTTGCCCTGGTGGCCATTCCGTCTGTACTGCTCACTGGCTTCGCGGTCGTGAAGTCGAAACCGTTGTCGGATTTTCTTGAGGCGCTCTCCGACGAACGCCTGTCGCATCGCGACAAGCTCGCCGCGCTGCTCCCCGTATGGCGAAAGAAGCGCCCGCCGGACGCCGGCTGAAGTGATCCGGTCCATATCGGCAGATGCTTTGTTTCGGACAAGGGTGTAAATTGCTGTCTGGCTTCGCGCCATTAGCAGGAGTTTCGCCCCTTGCGCATTCACGCTCTCAACGTCGAAGAGGCACTGGCCAGCCTGAAAACGGTGGCTGGCGGCCTCAGCACCGGCGAAGCGGCGCGTCGTCTGGCGGAGTTCGGCCCGAACCATCTCGAAGAGGTGGAACGGGAACCCCTGCTGCTGCGTTGCGCACGCGAGTTCACCCACTTCTTTGCCATCATCCTGTGGATCGGCGCCGGTCTGGCCTTCATCGCCGAACTGGCAGTGATCGTCTTCATCCTGTACGCCCCTGCCGGCAACTGGCTGTTCGGCACCGCGCCGATTAGCGGCGCCAGCTGGCTGCTGGCCATCGCCTGTGCAGCCCTGATGTATTTCCTCGAAGAGCTTCGCAAAGCCGTGTTGCGGCGCATCACGAATGACTGAGGCAATGCGCCAACCCCTGCCGCCACTGATTGAAGCGATGTTCGATACGGCGCGTTATCCCGACCCGGCGGCGCGCGTCGATCTCGTCGAGACGCACGCCTCGTGGCTTCTGCTGGCGGGGGAATTCGTCTACAAGATCAAGAAACCGGTACTTCTGCCTTTTCTCGACTACGGCTCGCTCGGCAGACGGCTAGCGTGCTGTGAAGCCGAACTGCGCCTTAACCGTCGCTTTGCCCCGGAGCTCTATCTTGCAGTCGTGGCCCTTACTGGCACGCCGGAAGACCCGCAGGTCGGCGGCTGCGGGCCGGTAATCGAGTACGCGGTCAAGATGCGCCGTTTCGCCGAAGCCGGCAGACTGGACCGCCTCTGCGCGCGCGGCCAACTGCGACCGAATCAGCTTTCCGAACTCGCCGCAAGCATCGCCGGATTTCATCAGGAGGCGGCAGCGGCAGCCCGGTCGTCGCGTTTCGGAGAACCCGAACAGGTTCTGGCACCGGCGCTGGCCAACTTTGATGAACTCACCAGGCTACTGTCCGGCGACGCCGAGCGTATGCGACTACTGCAGCTGGCCGACTGGACCCGCAGCGAGTTTGCCCGCCTGCGCCCGCGTTTCGCGTTCCGCAAGGCGGAGGGACGGGTGCGCGAGTGTCATGGTGACCTGCATCTCGGCAATCTGGTGCTGATCGGCGAGCACGTGACCCTCTTCGACTGTATCGAATTCAGCGAAGACTTGCGCTGGATCGACGTCGCCAGCGAAATCGCCTTCACCTACATCGACCTGCTCGACCATCAGCAACCGGGGCTCGCCAACTGGCTGGTCAATGAATGGCTCGCGTGCAGCGGTGACTACGACGCGCTGCAGGTGCTGCGGTTCTACGCCGTCTACCGAGCACTGGTACGTGCCAAAGTGGCCGCAATCCGGTCAGTGCAGATCAGCGCTGCTCATCGCCAGGCGTACGACTACCTGACGCTTGCCGAGCACCTCGTCGCCAAACCTGCAGCACGCCTGCTGATTACTCATGGGGTCTCGGGCTGCGGCAAAAGTCGCGCATCGAAACGTATCCTGCTCGGCGACAAGTCGGCAACGACCATCCGCCTGCGCTCCGACATCGAACGGAAACGACTGTTCGGCGTCGCACCAACCGCCAGCAGTGGCTCGCCGGTGGATCGTGGCATCTATTCCAGGAACCGCAGCGAACTCACCTACCAACGCTTGCACCTGCTGACCCAGGACTTGCTCGCCGCCGGCTGGTCGGTCATCGTCGACGCGACCTTCCTCGAGCGCGCCTGGCGCGATGACTTCCGGATGCTTGCCACCCAGGCGGGAGTGGCCTTCGGGATCGTCGCGCCGCGGGCGGAACCGGCACAATTGCGGTCGCGGGTGCGCAGCCGACTCGCAAGAGGCCACGATGCCTCCGAAGCCACTCTCGCAGTGCTCGCGCAACAAATGGCGCGAGTTGAACCACTGTGTGCCGACGAACTCGGCTACCTGGTGTAGGGGAGCCATACCGGCACACCAAGCGCCCAGGGCATGTTCACCCTACCGTTTGTCGGAAAACTTTACACAGCAATCCGACAGGGTCGTGATCAGCAGCCGCAATCCTCTGGTTTACATGAAAATATAACGAAAACAGGCGGCTAGCATGATTTTTGCTAACGCATACTTGCCAAACGCTTTAACCGCTGCAAGCACGGGGCTCAGGTGGTGCGCGGGGCGATGATTGTCATCCTGGATGCATATTCGCGTTTCCCCCTGGAGGCTTCGAGCTTGATCGCAAACTCCCTGGGGACACCAGCCGACAGGAGCCTGCCGAGCAATGTGGTTGGCCTGGGACCCGCGTCGGCTGGCACGCGTTTAATGTTGTCCCTGTAACCTCTTGCATGTCCTTGAGCGAATATTATGACTGTTGTTTGCATCGGTCACAGCGACCACGAAGACCTCGACGCAGGGTTCCCTCTCGTCAAACGCCACCTTGGCTGCGCCTGGAGTAGAATGGGTTCCTGTTTCGGCACTCCGCGTCTTGTTCTGGGAAAGGCCGCGCCATGAATATCTTGAACAACTGGAAGATGCTCGATTTCGTCACTCGTGACGGTGAGGCGCTGGTATGTATTGAAGGGCGAGTGTATGGCAACAATCCGCGCTTCCCTTCGTCTTCGCACATCCGGACCTCACCGGTCATGGGTTACAGTCTGGACTCCAACTCGATGGTGGTGATGACTCGGCGCGGCTCCGAATACCTGTTGGGCAAACCTGATCCCTCGGAGACCTTTGCCCAACAGCGTCTGATCAGACGCCTGACGCGCCTTCACCCGACAGCAGAACCAGGCTTCAACGCACTGGAGTCGCAATTGACTGGTTTCGGCGAGCGCGAAACTGAAGATACGGTCAGGGAACGCTGACCGCCCGAATGGCTCTGTCCATCGGGTAACCGTTCGCGGGTTGAACGGGACGTCGACGAGAATTACGGCCAATGAGTCAGAGGGCGTTGCGCATCTGCTCCGCGTTCCGTGCAGCCCCGCGTTACAGTGACATGATTTCCGCGCTGGTCGATTATTCCCTGGCAAACGCTTCAAACTGACAACGCGACGGCGGGGGCCGAAGCCCCCGCCGATAGCCATTCTGTTTATTGGACGGCTACGTCCTCAGCAGGCCTTAAGCGGCCAGTGCGAAACGCTCATCGTTGGCGTTTATGGATTTGCTCGGATTACGTCCGTCGCCTTTCGGATCGCCTGCGCGCCATCTGTCACCCTGTCGAAACCAGTGCACCCCCGCATGGTGGAGGTGGCGGGAATCGAACCCGCGTCCAGAACGCTTCCGGTCTGCCGGAATTACGATCATGCTTGGCATTATGGGGGCCCGGACGCCCGAATACAAGACCAGAACGCCATTGCGCGCATCAGATCTGCATGTTCATCACATCGTGGTAAGCGGAAACCAGTTTGTTGCGCACCTGGATCATCTCCTGAAAAGAGATGTTTGCCTTCTGCAACGCAATCATGACCTCGTGCAGGTTCTCGGTGCTGTTGCCGGCGGCAAAATTTGCCGCCATCGTTTCCGCCTGTTGCTGCGTCTGACTAACCTGCGCAATCGAAGCCTGTAGTACCTGCGCGAAGTCGGCGCCACCTGCAGGTGTACTCTGCCCCTCGGCAACGCGACCACCCGCCGCTGCCGACGAGGCCCGCAGCATGTTCAGCATCTGATCAATACCCTTGCTTTCCATTCGTCTCCCCAAACCGTGATGACGCACAGACGCGAGTGCCTGCAGCGCCGCTCAGTTACTCAAAGCAAGAATTACGCCGCACTTTCGGTCGTGCCAAACATTGCAACCTGGACATCAGTTCTTCAGGAAACCCTCAAGACGATACTGTCGCAATTTGTAGCGCAAGGTTCTCTCGGACATGCCAAGCCGCTCCCCCGCCAGTTTTCGCGATCCTCCTGCAGACGCCAGTGTCTCCAGGATGTGGTCGCGTTCTACTTCCCGCAGCTTGTCGGTTTTCGGGAGCCTTGCCGGCGCTGTGCTGGCGTTCGGAAGCTGCGGTTGCGGTTGCTGGACGTCGAGCGGAGCGATGCGAGTCGCCGCCGTCAGATGGAGCGCTCCGACTTCGACGATATCGCCGGGCGCGAGAATGACGGCTCGCTGAATCACGTTCTCCAGTTCACGGACATTGCCAGGCCAGGCATGCCGCAGCAGTGCGGATTCGGCTGCCGCCGACAGGCGCATACCGGGACGACCAGCGCGGCCGCCGTGTGCCGCCAGAAAATGTCGGGCCAAGGGCACGATGTCGTCGGCGCGCTGCCGCAGCGCCGGAATCAGCAGCGGAAAGACGTTGAGCCGATAATACAGGTCCGCACGAAACAGCCCCTTCGCCACCGCCTCGGCGATGTCCCGATTGGAGGTCGCCACGACACGGATATCGAGCGCTACCGGCTTCTTGCCACCCACCCGTTCGACTTCGCGCTCCTGCAGGACACGCAGCAGTTTGGCCTGCAGGCCAAGCGGCATTTCGGTGATCTCGTCGAGCAACAACGTGCCATGCTGCGCCTGCTCGAACTTGCCGGCCTGCGCCTGCTGCGCACCACTGAACGCACCCTTTTCATGACCGAAAAGCGTCGCCTCAAGCAGTCCATCCGGGATGGCCGCGCAGTTGATGGCCACGAAAGGACCTTTGCTGCGCCCCGAGTACTGGTGAATATGGCGGGCGACCACCTCCTTGCCGACGCCGCTCTCGCCGGTCAGCAAGACCGTGGTATCACTCTGTGCGACCCGGCCGGCAAGCGCAAAAAGGTTCCTGGTCAGCGCATCATGGGCAATGACGCCATCGTCGTCCAGTGCTTCCGGCAGGCGATAGCGCAGCACGTGTTCGAGTAATGCCTTCGGCTCGAAGGGCTTGAGGAGAAAATCACACGCGCCTGCGCGCATCGCTTCGACGGCCCGGTCGACGTCGGCGAAAGCTGTCATCAGGACCACCGGAAGTTGTGGAAAACGGCTGCGTATTTCCTTCAGCAAGGCAATGCCGTCGATCGGGAGCATCCGCACATCGCTGACGACCAGCGACACGGCACGCCTGGCGAGCAATTGCAGCGCCTCCTCGCCGCCGCCGGCCGAGATTACCGCCTGCCCGGCCAGTTCAAGCGTGTCGCATACCGCCTCACGCAGTGCGGCGTCGTCCTCAACAATCAGAATCGGGAATCCGCCCGCCATCCGTTCCAGCCTTCCTCAGTGATTTCGCTCTTTGGTGGTGTCGGCGGGCAGCACGATAACGAACTCCGACCCCTCGCCCGGCACCGAACTGACCTCAATGGTCCCCCCGTGCGCACGCGCCACCCCCAGAGCAATCGCCAGGCCGAGCCCGGTACCCTGGCCGCGCGTGGTGAAGAACGGCTCGAAGACGCGCCCTTGAACCTCGGGTTCAATGCCGGAGCCGGTATCGCGAACGCCGATGCGCAACTGTTGGCCGACGCGGGTCGCGCCAAGCACCACTTTCCCACTTGATGTGCAGGCCTGCAAGGCGTTCTCGAGCAAATTCACCAAGGCGCCGGCCAAGGCCTTACGGCTGCCGGTGACGACTGCCTCGCCAGTCTGGCAGGCCACCCGGAAATTCACACCCCTTTCGATGAACAATGGTTGCACGGTTTGCGCGGCATCGGCAAGCAGTTCGTCGGCACGAATCGAGTCACGGCCGATGCTCTCGCCGCGGGCAAAGAGCAGCACTTCCTGGATCAGGCGCTCGAGGCGCTTCAACTGGGCAGTCGCCTTGTCCGCAAAACGTCTGCGAGCGTCGTCGGCGAGCTGCGGTTGACTCAGATTGGCGCTGTACAGCAATGCCGTTGCCAACGGGGTCCGCAACTGGTGCGCCAGCGACGCCGCCATCTCGCCCATTGCCGCCAGACGCTGGTGACGTTCGAGATCGGCCTTCAGACCGTGCGCCGCAGTCACATCGTGAATCAGTAGAATCCGCCCACCTGCCGAGTCTAGCGGGCTCTCGACAATGGCCAGGCGCCGCGCATCGAGCTGCCACTCGCCAGGGGCCTCAGTCGCCAGCAGTCTGGCCTGCATCAATGCCGGCCAGGATTCGGTGATCACCGGCTGGGCAAACATCTGGCGTGCGGCAGGATTGGCCTCGCTGACCCGGCCTGCGCTGTCGAGCACGACCACTCCCGCCGGCAAGGCATTGAGCAACAAGGAAAGGCGTTCCGAGAGCGCCTGCTTCTCCTCGTACTGCCGACGAAGTTCACCATTGGCGACCGCCAATTCCGCCGTCAGCGACTCGACCCGGCTCTGTAGCCCCTGATACGACTGTGTCAGCGCCAGCGAAACCTGATTGAACACATCGAAAGCGCGCTGCAGTTCCTGCGCTTTGAGTTCGGGGCTCGGCATTTGTCCGACTTCAGTCATCCGATCGAAGGTCCGGTGCAATTAACAGCTACAATAGCAGCGAGATTATCAGCCCTTTTTCACTTTTTGCTTGCTTAATCGCAGGTTTATCACCGTATCGCAGGCATGGCGGCAGCCGGAACCGAAACCACAGGGACAACAGGCGCGGGCAATCCGCTGGATCGCGCTCGCGAGGCTCTGGCGCGATTGAGCAACCGGCAGAAGGTGGTGCTGATGGTTTCGATCGCCGCGGTGATCGCACTACTCGTCGCTGCCGCCACGCTCCTCAGACAAAGCGAGTTCAGGATACTCTTCTCCAACATTACGGAGCGCGACGGCGGCGCCATCATCGCATCTCTGGAACAGATGAACATCCCGTTCAAGTTCAATGACTCCGGCAGCGCCATTCTCGTTCCTTCGAACCGGGTTCACGATGTGCGTCTGCGGCTCGCTTCGCAGGGACTACCGAGGGGTGGAGCAGTCGGCTTCGAATTGATGGAAAGTCAGAAATTCGGCATCAGCCAGTTTGCCGAGCAAGTGAATTATCAGCGCGGTCTCGAGGGCGAGTTGTCGCGCACCATTCAGTCAGTGGCTGCCGTCCAGGCCGCGCGAGTACACCTGGCGATACCCAAGCCGAGTGTCTTCATGCGCGAAGAACTGAAACCATCGGCTTCTGTCATGCTCAATCTGTATCCTGGACGGTCGCTGGACGCGGCGCAGATCGCCGGCATCCAGAATCTCGTCGCCGCCAGCGTGCCACAGTTGGCGGCTTCGAGCGTCACCCTCCTCGATCAGAGCGGCACCCTGCTGTCGCAAATGAAAAGCAAGTTGCTCGAAGCTGGCCTCGACCCGACGCAGGTCAAATACATCCAGGAAGTCGAGGCGAGCATCATCAAGCGCGTGGAGGACATTCTGGCGCCGATCGTCGGCCCGGGCAATGCCCGTGTCCAGATCGCCGCAGACATCGATTTTTCGCAGTCCGAGCAAACGGCAGAGTCGCATCGACCGAACACGACCCCCCCCGAGATCAGCATTCGTAGCCAGCAAACCAGTGAAACCGCCAGCACCAACCCGACCGCACAGGGCGTTCCGGGTGCCCTCAGCAATCAACCCCCCGTGCCGGCAACCGCCCCGCTGACTCAACCGGCGGTGCCGGGTGCGGGTGCAGCCGCGACGCCGGCCCAACCACTGCCAGGACAGCTCAACGCCGCCGGCGTGCAAGCGCCGATCGCCAGCGTTGGACAACCGATCAGCACCAGCAAGAATTCGACCATCAACTACGAACTCGACAAGACCATCCGCCACGTCAAGCAATCGGTCGGCACGGTAAAGCGCCTGTCGGGTGCGGTGGTGGTCAATCAGCGCAAGGAAATCGGCAAGGACGGCAAAGCGGTCAACAAGCCGCTGCCCGACAATGAACTGAAACAGATCAGCGACCTCGTCAAGGAGGCCATGGGCTACAGCAAGGAGCGCGGCGATACCATTTCGGTGGCAAACGCGCCGTTCACCGTCGTCGAGAAGGATGAGGGACCGCCGCTGTGGCGAGATCCAGAAACGGTTTCCTTGGCCAAAGAGTTGATCAAGTATGGCGTGATTGCCGCCATCATCGCTTATCTGCTGCTCGGAGTGGTGCGGCCGCTGGTCAAGACGATGCTCCCCAGCCCGCCGGAGAGCGAGGCCAGCGTCGGCGGCAATATCGATCTCGTCGCCGGCGAGGAGGAAGATGAAGCGAAGGAACATGTCCCGACAGCCGCTGAACTGTTCGACAAGAAACTGGCGGTGGCACGCGCCCTGGCACAGCAGGACCCGCATATCGTAGCCAACATCATCAAGGAATGGACCGGCGCCAATGCCAGCTGACGACGGCGTCGAAAAGAGCGCCATTCTACTGATCGCTCTTGGCGAGGACTACGCCGCTGAAGTCCTCAAACACCTGGGACCGAAGGAAGTGCAGAAGCTCGGGCACGCCATGGCGGCGTTGAAATCGGTACCACGCGCGCGTGTCGAAGAGGTACTGAGCGAGTTCCACAAGACCGCGGAGGAGTCCGCCGCAGTAAACATCGATACCGACGCCTACGTTCGTTCGGTCCTCACCAAAGCCCTCGGAGATGACAAGGCATCCAACCTGATCTCAAGGATCCTGCAACCGGGCGAGACCAACGGAATTGAAGGCCTCAAATGGATGGATGCGCCGACGGTCGCCGACCTGATCAAGAACGAGCATCCTCAGATTATTGCGACCATTCTGGTGCATCTGGCTCATGACCATTCCAGCGAGATCCTGAACCAGTTTTCGGAACGTCTGCGCAACGATGTCGTCCTGCGCGTGGCCACCCTCGAAGGCATTCAGCCGGAAGCCTTGAAGGAGTTGAACGACGTCATGCTACGCCTGCTCTCGGGTTCATCGAGCATCAAGAAATCTGCCATGGGTGGCGTCCGGACGGTCGCCGAGATGCTCAATTTCATGGGTACCGCAAACGAGACCGCGGTCCTCGACTCGATCCGCGAATACGATCCTGACCTCGCGCAAAAGATCCTCGACGAGATGTTCGTCTTCGAGAATCTCCTCGATCTGGAAGACCGGGCAATCCAGCTGCTGTTGCGCGAAATTCAGTCCGAGTCGCTGATCCTGGCCATGAAGGGAGCCACCGAACCCTTGCGCGAGAAGATTTTCCGGAACATGTCACAAAGGGCTTCGGAAATGTTGCGCGAGGATCTCGATTCGCGTGGCCCGGTTCGGCTCTCGGAAGTCGAATCCGAGCAGAAGGAAATCCTCAAGATTGTCCGCCGTCTGGCCGACGAAGGCCAGATCACGCTTGGCGGCGCGGGTGGTGAGGAAATGGTTTGAGCATCAAAGTCACATGAGCCACTGGATTCCCAAGGAAAAAATGACCGCCTACCAGCGCTGGGAGGTGGCGGCCTTCGATGAAGAGCAGCGGACGGCGGTCAACCCTCCGCCGCCTGCCGAACCGCCAGTCATGGAACAACCCATCGACCTGCCGGTCGAGCCCGCCAGCGTGCCGCAGGAGCAGGAGCCGCCGGTTGTCCTACCCACTGCCGAAGACATCGAGCGCATGCACCAGGAAGCGCACGCTGCCGGCCATGCCGCAGGCTATGCCGAGGGTATGGTGGCGGGCAAGACCGCGGCAGCGAGAATCGCCGCCCTGATGGACAGCCTGCAGCAGGCACTCGCGGCTATCGACCAGGGCGTCGCCGACCAGTTGCTGGCGCTGGCGATCGAGATTGCCAATCAGGTGTTGCGTCAAAGTTTGCGCGTGCAACCGGAACTGCTCCTGCCGGTGGTAAGGGAAGCGGTGACGGTGCTGCACCCCCATCATGGTCAGCCGCTGCTGTTCGTACACCCGGATGATGCGGCTTTGGTACGCAGCCAGCTAGGCGATCAGCTCGCGCACAGCAACTGGCGAATCGTCGAAGACAAGACACTGATTGCCGGCGGCTGCCGCGTTGAACTGGGGGCGAGCGAAGTCGACGCGACGCTGGAAACACGTTGGCGACGTGTCACTGAAAGCATTGGCGCCAGCCAGGAATGGCTCAAGTCCTGAACCTCACAGCGAGCGGTCCATTGAACAACGCTTCCGGAAACCCACATCTCGACGAATGGCGCAGCTTCCTCGAAGGTTGCCGACAAGTCACCAGCCAGGTCAGTTCGCTGCTTCCGAGCGGCCACCTGACGCGCATCAACGGCCTCGTGATGGAGGCCTCGGGACTAAAGTTGCCGCTCGGCAGTTCTTGCCGGATCATGCCGGTTGGTGGCTCGGCGATCGAAGCCGAAGTGGTAGGCTTCAATGGGGAACGACTCTTTCTGATGCCCTCGGAAGATGTCTACGGTCTGTCGCCGGGAGCCCGGGTCGTTGCCCTTGAAGCGCCGAGCCAGCCGCCGCGACTCGGTCAGCCACCACCGGCACGTCGACGCTCGATCGACCGTGCAAAACTCGTGCCGGTCGGCGAGTCCTTGCTCGGCCGAGTGCTTGATGGCGCCGGACGACCGCTCGACAGGCTGGGCCCATTAGGCGCGAGTTCTCTCCGCCCGCTGCAGAGTCGACCGGTTAACCCGATGTCACGGGCACCGATCGAGCAGGCGCTCGACGTCGGGGTGCGTGCCATCAATGCCTTGCTGTGTGTCGGCCGCGGACAGCGGATGGGGCTTTTCGCCGGATCCGGCGTCGGCAAGAGTGTATTGCTCGGCATGATGGCCCGCTATACCGCGGCCGACGTCATCGTCGTCGGCTTGATTGGTGAACGTGGTCGCGAAGTCAAGGAGTTCATTGAACAGATTCTTGGTGAACAAGGTCTGCGGCGGGCGGTCGTGGTTGCGGCACCTGCAGACGTCAGTCCGCTGATGCGTCTGCAAGGCGCGGCCTACGCCACCTGCATTGCCGAATACTTCCGGGATCGGGGTCGGCAGGTCCTGTTGATCATGGATTCGCTGACGCGCTACGCGATGGCGCAACGCGAAATCGCTCTGGCGATCGGCGAGCCGCCGGTCACCCGCGGCTACCCGCCATCGGTTTTCGCCCGTCTCCCGCAACTCGTCGAACGTGCCGGCAACGGCGCCGAGGGCGGAGGTTCGATCACCGGCTTCTACACGGTCCTTGCAGAAGGTGACGACCAGCAGGATCCCATCGCCGACGCAGCGCGTGCCATCCTCGACGGTCACATCGTGCTATCACGCACGCTGGCCGACGCTGGCCACTACCCGGCCATCGACATCGAACAATCGATTTCCCGCGCCATGGTGAATCTGGTAAGCCCAACTCATCTGGAGCACATCAGGAAATTCAAGAGCCTCTTCTCGCGCTACCAGCGTTCGCGCGATCTGATCAGCGTCGGCGCATACGCCGCGGGCTCTGATCCGCAACTCGACCAGGCCATTGCCATCTATCCCCGCTTTGAGAGATTGCTGCAGCAGAACCTGAGCCAACGCGCAGACTTCGCGAGCAGCGTCGCTCAACTGCTCGGCTTGTTTGGCCCAGGTGGCTGACACCTGTTGCGCTAGACTTCCGGCACTTCTCTTGTACCAGTCGGCGAGTTGATCATGGCCAGACCCTTTTCCCTGCAAACTGTCCTCGAACTGATGCAAACCCGCAGCGACGAAGCAACGCAACGCCTCGCCAGGCTGATTGCGGCGGAACGCGACGCCAAGGAAAAGTTCGCCATGCTGCTGCAGTACCGCGACGAGTACACCGCGCGCTTCCGGCAAGCCGTACAGAATGGACTGGGGCAACCCGAATGGCGTAATTACCAGGAGTTCCTGACTCGTCTCGACGAAGCAATCAAGCAGCAGATGCAGCTCGTCAGCGTGCAGGAAACGCACACGGCTGCCGGGCAGGAGGACTGGAAGCGACAGCGGACCAAGCTGAAAGCACTCGATGCACTCTCCGAGCGCCATCGCGCTAGTGAGGCACGGCTGGAAATCCGCCAGGAGCAAAAGGCGCAGGACGAGTTCGCCGCGCGCAGCAAGGACAACGAGCAAGAGTCCTGAACCATGCATGGCGCAATGTTTGCTTGTAGCGGACTGGCTCCTGCCGAAGAGGATTGATCATGACCATTGCCATTGTCTCAACACCTGCTAAATCACCTGTCCGGGAAGCCCAGCTCGAAAGCCCGGCGACCTCCGACCGCCAGAACACTGGGGGTGACTTTGCGAGCATCCTGTTCGCGCTACCAGTGACCGGGATCGATGACGTGTCCGCCGGGGAGAAGGAGGCAGTCAGTGACCCGGCAATTGCCGAAGACAGCCTTGTTCCCGTCGCCCCCCAGTTCCTGGCGAGTCTCGGAATGCCGCCACTGAAGCCGGCAGGTGACGCAGCAACGGGAGAGGTCAAACTGCCCACGCAGCCTGCGGCGGGGATACTGCTCGCGTCCACGACGGGGCAAATCGAGAAGGATCCCCTGCACTTCAAAACCGAGGCCGGCGATAACCGACAGGCTGCCACTTCTGAGACGGTGTCAACTGCCGTCAAAGCGGCAAATTTTGCCGTTCCCGACGTCGCACTGCCCACTTCCGAACAGGCCCCTCCAGGCAAAAATGAACCGCTGTCGTCGGCAAATGACCCCAATGTGGTCGCCACTCCCCTGCCCAGTGTCGTGAATGGCGCAGCAGGCAGTCAGGACATCCCGCGCGATCTGAAGACGCCCTTGCGTGACCCTGCATGGGCCGGTGAGTTTGGCCAAAAGCTGCTGTGGTTCGCCGGCAACGAAAAGCACTTCGCGCAACTTACCGTACACCCCCCACAGTTGGGTTCGATCGAGATCACCCTGAACATCGACAAGAACGGCGCCAACGCACACTTCGTTTCGACAAGCCCGGAGGTTCGCGGAGCCATCGAAACGGCGGTCCCACGACTGCGAGAAATGTTTACCGCGACTGGAATTGATCTGGGGCAGGTCAGCGTCGGCAGCGAATCGTTCCACCAACAGTCCGGCGGCCAGCAAGAACCTTCGCGCCGGCCCCGCCTCCTGACCGATAACGGTATACTTCGTGTAGATTCGGTTGGCGGCCTGCCCAATCATGCAGCCGCAGCTCGTAGTGGCCACGGACTGATCGACACTTTCGCGTAGTGACAGCGTAGCCGGCCAGATACCGGATCGGACGTATCTGACCGAAAGACCCAGGGAGAATAATACTGAATGGCCAAGGATGCAAAGACCGCAGTTGAAGGCGCAGAAGCTGTGCCGGCAAAGAGCAACAAGAAACTGCTGATCATCATCATCGCTGTGGTGGTGCTGGTGCTCGGCCTGGGAGGCACAGCCGCCTACGTCCTGTTGAAGCATGGGCCGGCGGAGGAGGACGACGGCGAGGTCGCCGTGGAAAAGGTCAAGCCTGCCAAGAAGAAGAAGGTGGACCGGGGTGCGCCACCGGTCTATGTGGCGATCGATGCGTTCACGGTCAATCTCGTACCGGAACGCGGAGACCAGTTCCTGCAGTTGTCGCTTTCGGTCGAGGTCGATGATGTTCAGATCGGCGACCAGATGAAACAGTACATGCCCAAGCTACGCAACGACCTGACCTTGCTCCTCTCCAGCAAGAAGGCTTCCGATCTGGTCACCACCGAGGGCAAGGAACTCCTGGCACAGGAGATCAGGGAGCAAATCAACAACATTCTCGATCCGGCCAGCAAGGGAAAAAAACGTGACGGTCCCATCAAGGACGTGCTGTTCACCTCGTTCATCATCCAATGAACTGCGATGAGCGCCGATTTCCTCTCCCAGGATGAAGTCGACGCCCTGCTCAAGGGCGTCAGCGGTGAAGCCGACGAAACCGAAGCCGTTGAGGATACCGACGATGGCCCGCGTTCCTATAATCTGGGGACACAGGAGCGCATCGTCCGCGGGCGCATGCCCACGCTCGAACTGGTCAATGAGCGCTTTGCCCGCTACCTGCGCATAGGTCTCTTCAATTACATGCACCGCACCACCGAGATCTCGGTGGGCTCGATACGAGTGCAGAAATACAGCGAGTTCACCCGCAACCTGGTGGTCCCGACGAACCTGAATCTGGTCGCCGCGCGGCCATTGCGCGGCACGGCATTGTTCGTCTTCGACCCCAGCCTGGTATTTCTCGTCGTGGACAATATGTTCGGCGGCGACGGTCGCTTCCACACCCGGGTTGAGGGCCGCGATTTTACGCCAACAGAACAACGCATCATCCAGGGACTGCTCAAGATCGTTTTCGCTGAGTACTCGCGATCATGGAAGTCGGTCTACGACCTGACTTTCGAATATCTGCGCTCGGAAATGAATTCCCAATTCGCGAATATTGCGACACCTTCCGAAATCGTCGTGTCGACGACCTTCTCGCTGGAATTCGGTGGCTCCAGTGCCGATTTGCACATCTGCTTTCCGTATTCGATGCTTGAACCGATTCGTGACCTGCTCTACAGCGCCATGCAGAGCGACCAACTGACCACTGACCGACGCTGGATCATCATGTTGCGCAAGCAACTGAAAAACGCCGAGGTTGAAATCAGCGCAAAACTGGCGACCACGACAGTGAGTCTGCGCCAGATTCTAACGATGAAGGTCGGCGACATCATTCCCCTCGACGTCCCGGACAAAGTCGTCGCCCTGGTCGACGATGTTCCCGTAATGGAGTGTCACTACGGCCAGCAAGGTGGGCAATACGCCCTCAAGATCGATCGCTTCATCGCTTCAGAGAACGCAGACGTTCCTCTGGGAGAAATCAATGGCTAAGGAAACAGACGCGGCGCCGGCAAGCGACGACGCTGGACTCGATGATGACTGGGCTGCGGCGATGGCCGAACAGGCGATGGCGGAGGGCACGCCGTCCAGCAGCGCACAAGCCGCCAATATTTTCCCGAGTTTCGATACCACCGGCAACAAGAGTTCGCTGATCAATGAACTCGACATGATCCTGGACATTCCGGTCCAGATCTCGGTCGAACTCGGGCGCACCCGGATCACCATCAAGAACCTCCTGCAACTGGCGCACGGCTCGGTCGTCGAACTGGACGCGCTGGCCGGGGAACCGCTGAACGTTTTTGTCAATGGCACGCTGATCGCCCAAGGTGAGGTCGTGGTGGTCAATGACAAGTTCGGCATTCGCCTGACAGATATCGTGACCCCTTCCGAAAGAGCACGCAAGATCGGGCACTGAGCACGGCAGCCTTCCACACCTGCACACACGCTGTTCGCGCGCAACGTTTTGACCTTCGCCATGCTTGCCTTAAGATAGTCGTCAGCATCCACGTCCGGCCAACCCTCTTGATTCGACACGTACCCTCCATCCTGTCCGACGGCACCGGTAAAGCGTGCGGTTTGCTGTTTGCGATGTTGCCGAGCGGCGCTCTTGCGCAGGCGGCGGCCACCGAAACCCCGGGTGTTTCAGCAAACACGCTCCTGCAGACCGTTCTTGGGCTGGCATTGGTCATCGGCATTCTGTTGCTTGCGGCCTTTTTTCTGCGACGGCTCAATGGCGGTCGCGGCTTTGGCAGCAACGGCCCCTTACGCGTCGTGGGTGGCCTGATGATTGGCCCGCGGGAGCGCATCGTACTCGTCGAAATCGATGATACGTGGATCGTTGTGGGTCTCGTGCCAGGCCAAATCCGCACCCTGCACACGCTGCCAAAAGGAGAACTGAAGCCCGGGAGTGATGGCGAACGGCATTTCGCACAATGGCTGAAGCAGATTACCGAGCGCAAGAATGAAGGCAGCTAAGGCCGCCAGCTTCCTCGTTCTGTTCGCATTGCTCTGCCCGTTGGCGGCCTGGGCGCAAACGGGTGGGTTACCGATGGTCACCAGTACTCCTGGCGCGGCCGGAAGCCAGACCTACAGCTTGTCGATCCAGAGCCTGCTGACGCTGACCGCGCTGACGTTCATCCCGGCAGCGCTGTTGATGATGACCAGCTTCACGCGCATCATCATCGTTCTGTCACTGCTACGGGCCGCGCTGGGCACACAGAATTCGCCACCAAACCAGGTACTGCTGGGCCTCTCGCTGTTCCTCACGTTCTTCATCATGTCGCCGGTACTCGACACCATCTACACCGAGGCTTATCTGCCCTTGTCGGAGGACCGGATTACCTACATCCAGGCCGTCGAGCGAGGTGCCGTGCCACTGCGCAAGTTCATGCTCAAGCAGACACGCGAGGCCGACATCGCCTTGTTCGCCCGCATGGCCGCATCCCCGAAATTTCAGTCTACCGATGACATTCCAATGCGCCTGCTGATCCCGGCTTTCGTCACCAGCGAATTGAAGACGGCCTTTCAGATTGGCTTCATCATCTTCATCCCCTTCCTGATCGTGGACATGGTGGTGGCCAGCGCGCTGATGTCGATGGGAATGATGATGATGTCGCCGGTCATGGTGGCCCTGCCCTTCAAGCTGATGCTCTTCGTGCTTGTCGATGGCTGGAATTTGCTGCTTGGATCGCTGGTCGCGAGCTTCGCCGCGTGACTCCCGAAATCGTCATGGATATCGGGCGGCAAGCAGTTGAAATGACCCTGCTGCTGTCCGCCCCACTGCTGCTGGCAGCACTGGTGATCGGCCTGATCGTCAGCGTCTTTCAGGCGGCGACCCAGATCAACGAACAGACCCTCGCCTTCATCCCCAAGCTGGTAGGCATGTTCCTGGTACTCCTTCTGGCCGGCCCCTGGATGCTGCAACTCATGGTCGAGTATGTCCGTCGGCTGTTCGAGAGCATTCCGCTGCTCGTCGGCTGAGTGCGCGATGATCAACGTCACCGCCGCCGAGATCAACGCCTGGGTAGTGGCCTTCCTGTTCCCTCTGGCACGCGTCCTCGCCCTGCTGAGCGCGGCTCCACCATTCAACAATCCAGCACTGCCGACTCGCATCCGGCTGATACTCGGCCTGGCGATCACCTTCGCCATCGCCCCGGGACTGCCACCGATGCCGTCGCTTGACCCGGGGTCAGGGGCCGGGCTCCTGTTGCTCGCCCAACAGCTTGTCGTCGGATTGGCCATGGGTTTTGCCATGCGCCTGGTGTTCACCGCGGTCGACATGGCAGGCAATCTCATCAGCCTGCAGATGGGGCTGGGGTTTGCCAGCGCCTACGACCCGCAGACCGCCGGTCAGACGGCGGTGATTTCGGAATTCCTGGGATTGCTGGCCTTGCTGGTGTTCATGGCCATCAATGGCCACTTGATGGTCATTGCCACCTTGGCGCACAGCTTCACAGTGCTGCCTATCGGTGTCTTCAGCCCACAAGCCGACGCCTGGTGGATTCTGGCAAGCGCCGGCGCGGTCGTCTTTTCCTCGGGGCTACTCCTCGCCCTGCCGGTGCTTGTCGCACTGATGATCAGCAACCTTGCGCTCGCCGTACTCAGCCGCGCCGCGCCGCAACTCAACCTGATGGCGATCGGCTTCCCGCTGACCATCGCGCTCGGATTCTCCGGCCTGATCTTTGGTCTTGCATATCTCGGAACACCTCTGCAACAGTTGTTCGAGTACGGACTTCAGACCATGCTCGGACCATTTGCAGCGCGTTCCGGTTAGGGCTTCTTGGCCGGCTCGGCGCGAACGAGTTGAATGACGCCTTCGGCGTAGCGATGGGTGAAGGGCGTACTGGATTCGATACCTTCGGAATATTCCAAGACCCGGTAGGCGGGGAAACCCCGCTCGCGCTGCAGTTGCAGTGCCCGGCGCCGTAGAATCAGTCCCGGCTCGCCATCACCGCCAACACGAAAGCTCTTCGCACGCATCGACAGGCGATAGCTCTCACCGTCCAGGATCTTTTCCTCAATCGTCCAGTTCGGCGCCAAAGGATCGTAAACAACATACGCCGCCACCGCCGCCGCAGCGCCAAAACCGAGATAGGCTGCGTTGCTTGCATATTCACCAACCGCATATCCCGCAGCACCGACCAGAGCGACCGCCTGGACCGGCTTCCGGCTCAGGGTCGGATTCGGCGACTGGGTGAAGGTATGATCAACCCCGTCATTTTCGGCACTCGGCGGAACCTTCCAGTCGATAGTGCCGCAGGCACTCACCAGCACCAGCACAGCGAGGGTGCTGAAGACGCGCATCGCCATGGCGTGGTTCAGATGTACTTGAACAGGCTCAGGCCGCTGATCGCCACAAAGGACTTCTGTGCGGCCTCAAGGCTGACCTGTTGGCGGGTAAAATCGGCGATCGCTGCTGCGTAATCGAGATCCTGCAGGTCCGACAGGGTCTGCTGGTACTGAATGTCGACCGCCGTGGCGTTATTGGCGAGTCCGTCCAGGACCTGCATGCGCGCACCCACTGTCGCCTGGACGCGGCCCACATTGACCAACGCTTGATCAAGGTTGCTCAGGTGGGCCTGCAACTCGCCGGAAAACGCTGTTCTTGCGTTACCGGAAGTCACTGGCGCACGCAGCAACTCGATCATTTCCTGTACGGTCTGAAACACACTCTTGTTGGTACTCGGGGTAATCGCAAAACTGTCGCCATCCGCAGGCGAACCGGTAATCACCACTTGCGCACCGAAATCGGCCGAAGTGGTCAGCAACGGGATGGCCTGTCCTGGCGTAAACGGCAGTACGGCGCCAACTGGCTTGCGCGGCAAGTCGGCGCCCGAAGAGTCCGGCGTCGAGGCGTCGAATAACTGATAACTGCGGACACCGGCGACCGACGAGAAGACGATCTGCAACTGACGATTACCCGTACCCTGCCAGGCGAAGTCGGAACTCAAGGCGCTTTGCCATTTCTGCGGATCGAGCACTGACCCCGCCTCGATCACCCCTGATCCCTGATTCGGAAGGCCAGGACCGTTGCCACTGGCCGCCGTGGCGAAACTGCCGTTGCCCTGAGGAATGTTCATGAACAGATCGCTACCGGCGATGTTGCTCGCCATCTGCTGTGACGACGCCACCTGCAGCAAGCGCTGGCCATCATCGCCAAAATAGCTGATGCTGGTCTCAGACCCGGCACCCGCGCTGCGTGCAAACGGTGTCGTGCCGCCCTGGTAGCCCGAAAACAGATAGTCTCCCTCTGCACTGCGACTATTGGCAATGCCGAGCATCTGGTCAAAGTGTTGCTCCAGCTCCATGGCAATTGCCTGCCGGTCGCTGTCGGTGAGGATCGTGTTGGCGGCCTGGACCGTCCGGCTGCGGACGCTCTGGAGCAAGTCGGTGAGGGCGTTGAGTTGGCTGTCGACCAGGCCAAGGCGGTCGGTCGCGTCGCCTTGATTGTTCGCGTACTGTAACGCCACCTCGCGGGCCTGGGTCACCGCCAGGACTTGGGCAGCAGCCACCGGATCGTCCGCCGGAGTCAGCATGCGACGCCCGCTCGACATCTGGTTCTGCAGCCTGACGACCTGATTCTGGTTCCGCTCGATGCCGAGCACACCGCTACCGTAGATCTGATTGGTACTGATACGCATCCCAGTCTCCTTAGCCGGCGGCGATCTGCAAAATGGTGTCAAAAAGACTGGCGCCAATCTGCATGGCCTTGGCCGATGCCTGATAGGCCTGCTGATAGCGGATCAGATTGGCTGCCTCCTCGTCCAGGTTGACCCCCGACAGTGAATCCCGGCTACTCTGGGCCTGCTCAAGCAGGGTCTGCTGCGCCTCTCCGGTCACCTGTACCTGACGTGTCTTGTTGCCGATTTCGCTGACCAACTGCGCGTAGGCTTCCTGGAACGATGCGGTTTTTCCAGACATCGTGTCCTGCGTCTGAAGCTGGCCAAGTGCGAGCGCATTGCGTCCGTCGGCAGTCGCCGCGCTATTGCGCCCGATGACAAACGTATCGCCGCTATTCGGCCGGCCGCTGATGGCGAAAGTGAATCCGCTGGGCGGCGTGCCGGCAGCCGGACCCACCAAGGTAATACTTGCGCCACTGGTGTATGGGATGGTATCCGTGCGCGCGGTAATCGTTGTCGGAGCGGCGCCATTGATCGACACTCGCGCGCCCGGCGGAAAGTTCTGCAGCGTCTGTCCCGCACCGCCCTGATAGATCAGCGTCAGCGGCAACTTGTCTGCAGCCGCCGGAAACCCCGGCTCGACTGCCCCTGCATAGCCTGGCCCCACGCTGCCGGCGGAAATCGTTGCCGCACCGGTATTGCTCGTTCCGGCCGCGGTGCGCAAGGGCCCTGCCGCCGGGATCAAGCGCGGATCCGCAGCCAGCACCGGATTGACCGAGATCTTGCGAGCGGCGTCGTGGGTCGGCTGGATCAGATAGCTCGATCCGGCCAACAGGGTCGGTGATGGATCGAGAGCAAATCCCTGTGGGTCTCCCGCCAGCTGCGTATTGATCGCAGCAAGGTCCACCCCGCTCCATTTCGTCCCGTCGGACAAACGTTCCAGCGTGACCTTGCTCCCGTCCGAACTGAGACGGTAGTCGCTGCTGCCAAGGTCGGTATAGAAGTTGCCGTTGAACGGCGGCGGAGTAATGAACTCGGCGATAACCGCCGGACTGCCAGGCGGGTTGGTGCTGCTGCCGGTCACCACCGGCGCGGAAACTGAAAAGAACTCCGGTGTAAAACTTGTCGGCGCAGCCGTGAGTTGCGATTGCCCGAGCAGGTCCTGACCGAGTGCACTCTGTGCATTGAAGGTCAAAGCCAGCGACACGGCGTTACGACCGAGTTCGTTGCTGGCCCGATCCAGCGATTCGCTCCGGAACGCCAGCAAACCACCCAGACTGCCCCCTTTGATCATGGCCTCTGGCAGTTCCTGAACACCCACCGCCGTCTTCAAACCAACCTGCAGGTGCGAAGGATTACTGGACGAGGGTGTCGTCGCAATACTCATAACATGAGAACCGACGACCAGTTGCTGGCCACTGCCGATGAAGACATTGTAGCTGCCATCGTCATTGCGCGTCGTTGTGGTCTTGATGCGTTTGTTCAGCTCGAACACCAATTGATCCCGGCTATCCTGCAGATCGTTGGCGGGCTGACCGGTCGAGGCTTCGGCGACACCGATTTGCTGATTCAGCGTGGCGATCTGTTCAGCGTACGAATTGATCTCGGCGACGCTGCCGGTAATCTCGCCATTGATGCTGTCGTTCATCTGCGCCAGTTGATCGCCCAGTGCCTGATAGCGTGCGCTAAGCGCCTGCGCCGTCGAGACCATGCTCTGGCGGGTCGCCAATTGGGAAGGATTTGCCGCAACCTGGTCGACACTGCTGAAGAACTCCTGCAGCGCCGGCGCCAGACCGGCACTGGCGTCACCCAGCATATTGTCGATCTGTTTGATCTGCGCGTAGTAGCTGTCGAGTTGGCTGACGCTGCTCTGCGAGCGATCGACCTGCTCGGTCATGAAACGACTATAGACACGTTCAATCGTCGCAACCCGCGTGCCTTGTCCGAGAAAACCGGCACCGGTCAGCAAACCCGGATTGCTCGCCTGAATCGTCCGTTGGCGGGTGTAGCCGGGGGTATTGGCGTTGGCAATATTGTGTTCGGTCGTTTGCAGCCCGAACTGAGCAGCGTGCAAACCGCTGACACCGGTGCCGATGATTCCTGAGCCCATGTGCTAAATTCCTCGTTGTTTACGCTATCAACGGCAGCCGCGGCAAGAACTGGAGTTCCGAAAGCAAATATATCGAGTCATGGCGCCAGGAACGCCACCCCCCTAGGCCGCCAGAGCCTGCCGCAAAGCCTTGCCGTTGATGATGCGCGCCAGTTTGTCAGCGTACATCGGGTCAGTCGCGTAGCCGGCCTGCTGCAAGGAACGAGCAAACTGCGTGCCATCCTGTTGACCGATGATCCCGGAAAAGCGGGGATTCTTGCTCAGCAGCGTGCCATAGTCACGAAACGCCTCGGAATACGAAGCATAGACACGGAACCTGGCGCGTACCGGTCGGGCCTCGCCATTGACGAACTCGGTGGTCTGCACTTCAACGCTGGGCCCCGACCAGCTGCGTCCGGCCTTGACACCAAAGAGGTTGAAGCTGGGCGAACCATCGGCTGCCCGAATCTCGTGTTTTCCCCAGCCACTCTCCAGTGCCGAGTGCGCAACAAGAAAATGAGCGGGCACTCCGGTCACCGCCGCCGCCTCGGTGGCATGCGGCCAGACGCGGTCGACAAAACTGCGCGCGCCGGGTGAGGCACCGGCGGTGCTCGCCGCGGCCGGAGCACCGCCAGCCGCAGGCGGTGTTGCCGGCAGACGAGCCGTATACTGCGACAACAACGACTGCTGCAGCGCATCTAGCGTCGAACTGGCTGCGCCGCCGGTGCCAGCGGTCATCTGCCGGCTCAGTTGCTTCTCGATCAATCCGGCAAAGCCCAGTGGCGCTTGTGCGGCCAGTCCCTGCGCCAGTTGCTGATCGCCGATGGCGGTAAAGAACCGGCTCTGCTCGCTGTCCAGCAGACCGCCACCCGAGCTCGCCTCGCGCATGCTTTTCAACATCAGATTGAGCAGCATGCCCTCGAACTGCTGCGCCGCCTGCTTGACTCCGGTCTGAGGATCCTGTCTCAGTTTGGCACGCAGATCGACGGCGGCGGCCGGATCGATGGCCAGGCGCTGCACGCCGAGTTCGGTGGATTTCATGCTCGCTTGATCGCTCCTGGTAAGCCGTCTGGCATTGGCTCAGATGATTTCAAGTTCGGCGCGCAACGCGCCTGCTGCCTTCATTGATTGCAGGATGGACAGCAGATCCTGCGGTCCGGCACCCAAGGCATTGATCGCTTTGACCACTTCGGCGAGATTGACACCCGCCTTCAACTGGATCAACGAACCACCACCCTGTTTGATATCGATCTCGCTCTGCGTCGTGGTCACCGTCTGTCCGCCAGCCAGTGCGTTGGGCTGACTGACCTTCTGCTCGGTATTGATGATCACCGAAAGATTGCCGTGCGCGACGGCGCAGGAATCGATGGTCACCGTTTGATTCATCACCACCGATCCCGTGCGCGGGTTGATGATCACTTTGGCCACCGTCTTGGTCGGACGCACTTCCAGGCTTTCGAGTCGTCCCAGGAAAGCCACCCGGCTGTTCGCATCCTCGGGAGCGGCAACGCGAACCAGCCGCCCGTCAATGGCCTGTGCCGTACCCGGACCAATTTCGCGATTGATCGCTTCGACGACCCGCTGTGTGGTCCCGAAGTCGGTGCTTGCCATCTCGTAGTGGATGAATGGCCCCTGCCCCAGCGCTGTGGGAACCTCGCGCTCAACGGTGGCTCCTCCGACTACCCGGCCCGCCAGGAGATGGTTGACCACCACCTTGCTCCCGGCGGACGCTGCCCCCGCGCCACCAACCAGCAGATTCCCCTGCGCCTGGGCATAAATTTGGCCGTCGGCACCTTTCAGCGGGGTCATGACCAGTGTTCCACCACGCAGGCTCTTGGCATTGCCCATCGACGACACGGTAATGTCGATCTGCTGGCCAGTTCTCGCGAACGGCGGCAAATTGGCCGTCACCATTACCGCGGCAACGTTCTTGAGCTGCAGCGACTGGGTCGTTGGTAGCGTTGTCCCGAGTTGCGCCAGCATGTTGATGATGCTTTGCGTGGTAAACGGGGTCTGCGTCGTCTGGTCTCCCGAACCATCGAGACCGACCACCAGACCGTAGCCGACGAGCTGGTTGTTGCGCACCCCCTGGACCGAGGCGAGGTCCTTGAGCCGTTCGGCTGCGGCCTGGCCACTGCCGAGCAGGGCTATGGCCAGACCGGCAACAATTGCCGTACGACCCAGCAATTTGCCAGCCTGCAGGTAGATGATCCGGGCCATGGCCTCTCCTCCTCAGAATGGCAGGAAGGTAAGAAAGAATCGTGCCAGCCAGCCCATGACCTGCGCTTCGCTGATCGCTCCACTTTCCTTGTATTCGATACGCGCATCCGCAATCTGCGAGGAAGCAATGGTATTGGCGGCATTGACGAAGTACGGATTGACGATTCCGGAGAGTCGGATGTACTCCTGACCATGGCCAATCGCCACCTGCTTCTCGCCAGAAACCAGCAGATTGCCGTTGGGCAGCACCTCGATGACCGTCACCGTGATGGTCCCGGTAAAGACGTTGTTGGCTGCCGCATCACCTTTGCCGGCAGCGGTGTTGCTGCTGTTGGCCTTCAACTCGGTGAGCAACTTGCCGGGCAGGTTGAGGTTTGGTCCGAGCGACGCGCTGATGCTGCCGGTCTTGGCGACGTTGCTGTTCGACTTGGTCGCCGCGGACGTGTTTTCGGTAATCGTCACCGTAATCGTGTCGCCCACATAACGAGCGCGTCGATCTTCGAACAGGGTTCGCGATGTACCGGCCTGATAAATGCTGCCAGTCGCCGCGAGACTGGCGGCTAGTGCATCGGGCCGGTGTGCGGGGCGCGCACTCATCGGTTGATGAACATTGGTCGGCGGCACCGTGGTACACGCTGCCGCCAGCAGCACCACCAGTCCCGGCAGCATGCGGTTCAGAATTGATGCGATCTTCATGCGCTGCCTACAACTGTGTCAGACGCGCCAGCATCTGATCCGAAGTCGAAACCACCTTGGAATTGAGCTCGTA
>JAKOZI010000026.1 GCA_029780075.1 Pseudomonadota bacterium | reverse complement strand
TGCATGCGCCAGCACCTGGCCTGCACCTTCGGGTGTGTCGAGATAGGTCTGGAGCAGGTCAGGCATTGGGAATTTCAGGCACCGGGAATGTCTGCATCTTATGCCCGTCGCCAGGCGTCTGGCAACGTCCGCACTGCGACCCCGAACTTCTGGCCGGTTCAGGCGGCTTCGAGTGGCGATGGGCGGCGTTCGTAGATCACGAAGTCGAACGCCGGAAGGTCCGCCGCAGTGTCTTGCCGGCCGGCACGTCGCGAGACTTCCCTCCACTCGGCCGCCGGTACCGGTGGGAAGAAGGCGTCACCGACCGGATATGCCGCGACTTCGGTCAGGTACAGACGCTGGGCAAGCGGCAGTGTCTGGCGATAGATCTCCGCGCCGCCAATGATCACCACCTCGTCGGCGTCGCTGGCGAGGCGGATGGCCTCGGCGATCGAGCTGGCCAACGTCGCCCCGCTCGCGCGGTACGCCGGGTTGTGGCTGACGACGATATTGTGCCGTTGTGGCAAGGGGCGAAAGGTGGGCGGCAGCGACTCCCAGGTTTTTCGGCCCATGATCACCGGCTTGCCGCGCGTCGTCTCGCGAAAATGCCGCAAGTCTTCAGGCAGGCGCCAGAGCAACTGCTGGTCGTTGCCGATGGCGCCGTTTCCGGCAACGACCGCGATCAGGGAAATCATCGGCTCAGACCGCTACCGGTGCCGCGATGTGCGGGTGCGGATCGTAGCCTTCGAGTTCGAAGTCCTGAAAACGGAAGGCCAGCAGATCGTCGACCGCGGGGTTCAGGCGCAGCACCGGCAAGGCACGCGGCGCGCGGGTCAACTGCAGGCGCGCCTGTTCGACATGATTGCTGTACAGGTGCGCGTCGCCGAAGGTGTGCACGAAGTCGCCAGCGCGAAAGCCGCAGACCTGCGCCAGCATCAGCGTCAGCAGCGCGTACGAGGCGATGTTGAAGGGCACGCCGAGAAAGATGTCGGCGCTGCGCTGATAAAGCTGGCACGACAGCCTGGGGCGCGGATCGGCGTCGGTGGACACTGCCGGGGCGACGTACAACTGGAAAAACGTGTGGCAGGGTGGCAGCGCCATGCGTTCTACATCGCCCGGGTTCCAGGCGGTCACCACATGCCGCCGCGAATCCGGGTTGTTTTTCAGGCCCTCGACAAGTTGCGCGATCTGGTCGATTTCGCGCCCATCCGGAGTTTTCCAGTGACGCCACTGATGGCCATAGACCGGGCCAAGATCTCCGTTCGCGTCGGCCCACTCGTCCCAGATGCGCACGCCGTTTTCCCGCAGGTAGCGGACGTTGGTGTCGCCCTGCAGGAACCACAGCAGTTCGTGGATGATCGAGCGCAAGTGGAGCTTCTTGGTGGTCAGCAGCGGGAAACCCGCGCCCAGGTCGAAGCGCATCTGCCAGCCGAACACCGAGCGCGTGCCTGTGCCGGTACGGTCTGCCTTGGCGGTACCGTATTCGAGGACGTGCCGCATCAGGTCGAGATACTGCTGCATGTCGTGTGCCTGTCGATCTGCGAGGGCGCATTGTACTGTAACGTAAAGGGAGCACGCTGACCTCGCTTTGGTAGAATGCCGCTTTGCCCCGATTGCGCCAAAACCCATGACACGCCAGATTCTGGTCACTTCCGCCCTGCCGTATGCGAACGGCGCAATCCACCTCGGTCATATGGTCGAGTACATTCAGACCGACATCTGGGTACGCTTCCAGAAAATGCGCGGACATGAATGCTGGTACGTCTGCGCCGACGACACGCACGGAACGCCGATCATGCTGCGCGCCGAAAAGGAGGGCATCACGCCGGAAGCGCTGATCGAACGCGTGCATGGCGAGCACACACGTGATTTCGCTGGCTTCCACGTCGGTTTCGACAATTACTACACGACCCACTCGGACGAGACGCGTTCCTGTGCCAATGAAATCTACGCCCGCCTGCAGGCGGCCGGCCTGATCGAGACGCGCACCATCGAGCAGTATTACGACCCGCTGAAGCAGATGTTCCTGCCCGATCGCTTCATCAAGGGCGAATGCCCGAAATGCGGAGCGCATGACCAGTACGGGGACAACTGCGAAAGTTGTGGGTCGGCGTACACCGCCAACGAGCTGAAGAACCCGTATTCGGCGGTTTCCGGCGCCCGGCCGGAACTGCGGCAATCGGAGCACTTTTTCTTCAGGTTGTCCGACCCGCGCTGCCAGTCCTTTCTGCGCCGCTGGACGCGCGGCGAAGGCCGGTTGCAGAACGAAGCGGCCAACAAGATGCAGGAATGGCTCGGCAGCGAAGGTGAAAACAAGCTCACCGACTGGGACATCTCGCGCGATTCACCGTATTTCGGTTTCGAAATCCCCGATGCGCCAGGGAAGTACTTCTACGTCTGGCTGGATGCGCCGATCGGCTACATGGGGGCATTCCGGAATCTCTGTGCCCGCGAAGGGCTGGACTTCGACGCCTACTGGCAGCCGGATTCAACGGCCGAGCTCTACCACTTCATCGGCAAGGACATCCTCTACTTCCACGCCCTGTTCTGGCCGGCGGAACTCGCGCACGCCGGTTACCGTACGCCGACCAAGGTCTTCGCGCATGGCTTCCTGACCGTCGATGGTGCCAAGATGTCCAAGTCGCGCGGTACCTTCATCACCGCCGAGAGTTACCTGGCGCAGGGCCTTGACCCGGAGTGGCTGCGCTACTACTACGCGGCGAAGCTATCGAGTTCGATGGAGGACATCGACCTCAACCTCGATGACTTCATTGCCCGCGTCAACTCGGATCTGGTCGGCAAGTTCGTGAATATCGCCAGTCGTTCGGCGGGGTTCATCGTCAAAAACTTTGCCGGCCAGTTATGCCCCTGCGATGAATCGCTGCCGGCGATCCAGGCCATCCGCGAGCGGCGTGCGGCGATCGCCGAATACTACGAAGCGCGCGACTTCGGCAAGGCGATCCGCGAGATCATGGCCCTCAACGACATCGCCAATCAGTACGTCGACAGCGTCAAGCCCTGGGAACTCGCCCGCCAGGCGGGTCGCGAGCACGAGCTGCAGGCCGCATGCAGCAACGCGCTGAACCTGTTCCGGCTGTTCGCCATTCTGCTCAAGCCGGTCCTGCCGGCTCTGGCGTCCAGGGCTGAAGCCTTCCTCAACGTCGCCCCCTTCGTCTGGGACGACAGCGCGACGGTGCTCGCCGCCGGGCATGCGATCAACGCCTATCGGCACCTGCTGACGCGGGTTGACAAGAAACAGGTCGAGGCCCTGGTAGCAGCCAACCGCGAGTCGCTGGTGGCGACCCCGCTAGCGGCGCCACAACAACACGCCCAGCAGCAGGAGCACGCGGCAACCGTCGCCGTCGCGCAGGCCGCTGTCGCAGCGGCCGCCGTGCCGCACATCGGCATCGACACTTTCATGAACGTCGACCTGCGCATCGCACGCATTCAGGAGGCGACGCAGGTCGAAGGCGCCGACAAACTCGTGCGTCTGCTGCTCGACATCGGCCCGCTCGGCTCCCGGCAGGTTTTCGCCGGCATCAAGTCAGCCTACGATCCGGCGACGCTGGTCGGTCGACTGACGGTGATGGTCGCCAACCTGGCGCCGCGCAAGATGAAATTCGGAATGTCCGAGGGCATGGTCCTGGCCGCCTCCGACCCCGAGGGGCAGACGCCCGGCATCTTCCTGCTCTCGCCCGATGCCGGCGCGCAGCCCGGCATGCGCGTCAAGTAGACCGGCACATGAACGTTGGCCAACGTTCGCAGGTGACGGCGAAAGTGATGGGCTATGCGCTGCTTGACGCCGTCGGCATGCTCGTCTTCGCCAGCGGCCTGATGTGGCTGGCCCGGCACGAGACGCTGTTCATTCCCGGGTTCCCGACCAGTACGAGTACGGCCGTGCTCACCGTCGTCGCCGGCATCGCCCTGATGCTCTGGTCAGCGGCCCGGATTCTGCGCGAACTGGCGAAAACCCCGCGCGACCGAGAACAGGCCTGAATCCGTGACAGCCGACCGGCGTTCGCTGATCACACGGCGCTCAGGCCGTGGTTGGCGATTGACTGCCGCGGCCGATTCCGGAGATACTTACGTTCCCCCTGAAATTCCGATTCCCCTTCGCTGCTTCTGCGAGTCGCACGCAGCTTTCCCGTTGTTGCCCCGTGTCTTCGTCCCTGCCATCAAAACCGTGGTACGTCTGTCTCACCAAGCCTCGGCGCGAAGCCCTCGCGGTGCGCAAGCTGGAAGAGCAGGGCTACGAGGTGTTTCTGCCCCTGCTTACGCAGTGGGAAAAGAAGAAAGCGGGCTGGACCAGGAAACAGCAGGTGATGTTCCCCCGCTACGGTTTTGTACGCTGCAGTCGATCCGGGCAGAGCATCGCTCCCATCCGCAGCACGCCCGGCGTCACGGGTCTGGTAACCTTCGGGAACGTGCCGGCCACCCTGCAGGAACCGACGCTGGACGCCATCCGTTCGCTGGCAGAGCGCCAGGCCACCGTTCTCGAGGGTGAAGAATTTCCTTTTCAGGCAGGGGATTGCGTGGAAATATCGGCCGGTCCGCTGAAAGGTCTGTCCGGTATCGTTTCCCTGGTTGCGGAAGTACGGGTAACAGTGCTGCTCAGCTTGCTTGGCCGCGAAAAGCCCGTGGCGATACTCGCCGAACATTTGACGCGGATTTGAAAGGCGTCGGATTTGCAGCATCCATTCTGCTGAATGCGCAAACATTCGGGCATGGCGGTAGCGTGCCTGACAGAGCTTCGCAATACACCCACCGTCAGACACCGGGTTGCGACGGTGCAACACTTCATCGAGGAGAGTTTTTTGGAAAGCAATGGGAAAGTAGCCCTGATTACCGGCGTCACCGGGCAGGATGGTGCCTATCTGGCAGAGTTGTTGCTGAACAAGGGCTATGTCGTCCACGGCATCAAGCGCCGGTCGTCACTGTTCAACACCGATCGTATCGACCATCTCTATCAGGATCCGCACGAAACGGGGCGGCGCTTCATCCTGCATCACGGTGACCTCACCGATTCCACCAGCCTGATCCGCATCATCCAGCAGGTGCAGCCGGACGAAGTCTACAATCTCGCCGCGCAAAGCCACGTCGCGGTCAGCTTCGAAGAGCCCGAATACACAGCCAACGCCGATGGCATCGGCGCCCTGCGCATGCTGGAAGCGATCCGCATCCTCGGCCTAGAGAAGAAGAGCCGCTTCTACCAGGCCAGCACCTCGGAACTCTACGGGCTGGTGCAGGAAATCCCCCAGAAGGAGACCACTCCCTTCTACCCGCGCAGTCCCTACGCCGTGGCCAAGCTCTACGCCTACTGGATTACCGTCAACTACCGAGAGGCCTACGGCATCTACGCCTGCAACGGCATCCTCTTCAATCACGAAAGCCCGGTGCGTGGCGAAACCTTCGTCACCCGCAAGATCACCCGGGCCATCGCCCGTATCGCCCTGGGCCTGCAGGATTGCCTCCACCTCGGCAATCTGAGCGCTCTGCGCGACTGGGGACACGCCCGCGACTACGTCGAAATGCAGTGGTTGATGTTGCAGCAGGACCATCCCGAAGATTTCGTCATCGCCACCGGCGTGCAATACAGCGTGCGCCAGTTTGTCGAATTCGCGGCTGCCGAACTGGGTATCAGCGTGCGCTTCGAAGGCGAGGGTGTCGATGAGGTCGGTATCGTCGACTCCGTCGAGGGCGACCAGGCCAAGGTCAAACCGGGCGCCGTCATCGTCAAGGTGGACCCGCGCTATTTTCGCCCGACCGAAGTCGAAACCTTGCTCGGCGACCCTGGCAAGGCCCGCGAAAAACTCGGCTGGACACCCACCACCAGCCTGCAGGAACTGGTCAAGGAAATGGTCGTGGCCGACTACAGTTCGGCGAAACGTGATGCCCTGGTGAAGCTTGCCGGCTTCAAGATCTTCGACCACCACGAATAAGGGCCAGAGCAATGACCGAAACCCGGATCTACGTCGCCGGCCATCGCGGGATGGTCGGCTCGGCCATCGTGCGTATCCTTCAGCGGCGTGGCGAAACCCGGCTGATTACGCGCAGCCACGCCGAACTCGACCTGACTGACCAGGCTTCCGTGCGCGCCTTCTTCGAGGCGGAAAAGCCCGAACAGGTCTACCTGGCCGCCGCCAAGGTCGGCGGCATCCACGCCAACAATACCTATCCAGCGGAATTCATCTACCAGAACCTGATGATCGAGGCCAACATCGTTCATGAGGCCTGGCGTGTCGGCGTGCAGAAACTCCTGTTTCTCGGCAGCAGTTGCATCTATCCCAAACTTGCCGCGCAACCGATGAGTGAAGAAGCGCTGCTCACCGGCACGCTGGAACCCACCAACGAACCGTACGCCATCGCCAAGATCGCCGGCATCAAGCTGTGCGAAAGCTACAACCGCCAATACGGCACCGACTACCGTAGCGTCATGCCCACCAACCTCTACGGGCCGGGCGACAACTATGACCTGCAGAACAGCCACGTCATCCCGGCGATGATCCGCAAGCTGCACCTTGCCAAACTCGCCGCCGACCACGACTGGCAGGCCATCGAACGTGACGAAGCCCGGAACGGCGCCATTCCCGAGGATCTCAAGCGCCAGTTCCACGCCACCTGCAGCCGGCAACTCGCGCCGTGTCTCTCGCTTTGGGGTACCGGCACCCCGATGCGCGAATTCCTCTACGTTGACGACATGGCCGACGCCAGCATCCATGTCATGAATCTCGACCGGGCGACCTACCAGTCGCACACGCAGGTCATGCTCTCGCACATCAACGTCGGCACCGGCGAAGACATCACCATCCGTGAATTGGCCGAACTGGTGGGCAAGGTCGTCGGCTACACGGGTCGTATCGAATTCGACCCCAGCAAACCGGATGGCACGCCGCGGAAGCTGCTCGATGTCTCCCGCCTGCATGCCCTGGGCAACCAGGCCAGCGTCGGTCTGGAAGAAGGGTTGGCCAGGGCCTACGCCGACTTTCTCGCCAGGGAGGCCCGTCCCTGATTCAGCGCCTGGGTGCAGCCCCTTGAAGATCAGCCGATTTCGACGTCTAGGGAATCCCCATAGGTTTCGATTCCCAGACGTTTGGCCACCGGTTGCGCCCGCGCATCGATCATCGGCGAGATCACGATCAAGCGATCGGCCTTGCGCTGGTGCCGCTGCTCATAGAACCTCGCCTTGCGCTCAAAGATATACATTCCGGCCTTGTCGATCGACGACTTCAATTCGCAAATCAGCAGCAGGCCATTCTTGATGATCACATCCAGCTCCACCTGCTCGGGCCGCCCGAACACGACGCCCTCATCATCGTATTCGTTAACATTCAAAACCCGCACCCCGAAGTTCTCCTCCAGAATGCCGGCCAATGCGTCCCGGAAAGCCTTTTCCGACTGAGTACCCCAGCGCGCACCGAGAGCACCGATGCTACGGTCGTGCTTGCGGGCCTGCGCCATGATTTCTTCGTGCATTCGGTCGAATCGCTCCCCCGATTCCACCCATTTGCGGTTCTGTTCCTCCCATTTTCGGTCTTGCTCAGCCTTCTGCTCGTCCCACTTGCGGTTCTGTTCCTCCCATTTTCGGTCTTGCTCCGCCTTCTGCTCGTCCCACTTGCCGTTCAGAAACTCCCACTTGTGGTTCTGAATCTCCCATTTGTGGTTCTCCTCATCCCATTTGCCGTTCTGAACCTCCCACTTGTGGTTCTGTTCTTCCCATTTGCGGTTTTCCTCCTTCCTTTGCTGGTCTACTTGGCGGTTGTACTCCTCCCATTTCCGCGATTGCTCCTCCCGATCGCGGCGCAACTCAGCCAGCATCTCGTAAAAGCGGTCGTGCGTGTCCGCACGGTCGGCGTATTCTCTTCTGGTCAGATCGAGGATATAGGCGCGAAAGTCCGGGTCATCCCGCAGCCAACCGGGCAGTTCCCGCTTGATCACTTCTTTCAGGGATTCCGTGTTCATCGGCCAGACTCCTCAAGTTCGACTCAACAACCACGGGTTGCGCCATGCCGCCGTGCTTGCGGGCTAGCAACGCCAAACGCACCATAGTGAGTATATTGGCGTAGCGCAACCGCGGTCAATCCGGGGAAGCTTCCATCCCGTGCACCTGCGCGAAGCCGACAGAAAACACGCTTCAATGGAGCAGGCCGCAGCAAGGCCAGCAACCCGGTAGAGTGTTCCTGCGGCGCCAGCCAGTGGCCATCAGGCAGAAAGGTTTCCCGCAGCTAGCACTGACAGCCACCGCGATCACGGAGTCTTGCTCCCCGCCCTCGCTTCCCTTACAATCCTTGTTCAAAAATTGAACAGCCATCATGACCCCTACCGATCAGGTCCAGTTGCACATTCTCAAGATCGTCGAAGAGCAGCCCGAGATCAGCCAACGGCAACTGGCGGAACGGCTAGGAGTCAGCCTGGGCAAGATCAACTACCTGCTGAAAGCCTTGCTGGACAAAGGCCATATCAAGGCCGGCAATTTTCTTCGTGCGGAGGACAGGCTCAAATACGCCTACCTGCTCACCCCGGAAGGCATGAGCGCCAAACTGCAACTGACGCGCAGCTACCTGGCACGCAAGGAGCAGGAGTACCTGGCGATGAAAGCGGAAATCGAATCCATGCGCGACGAACTGGCAAGATACGACGAATTGGCATGAATGGTGGCCCGGGCCGTTGACGTTTCGGGGGCAATATCCGGGGCGCGACGGGTAGCTCACCGGATGGCCTGAGGCGCAAGGCCATTCCGAATAATGTCCGGCAAGCGACCGGAGCACGCCGCAAGAGCCAGGGAGTATCGTTCGCGACCGGGAGCGGCAAGTAACAAATGACCTCATGTGCTGAATGATCGAACATTCGGGCATGGCGGTAGCGTACCTGAGAGCAGGCGATTCGCGGAGAAATCCCGGAATGTATCTTTTCTTGAATTCACCCTTACAACTATCGTCTCTTTGATCGCTACGTCTGCCCGATCGCCAGCCTGGCCGTGCTGGACTGGATGATGCGGTACCGGACAGTCTCGAACAAAAGCTGTGGCAAGATATCGCAGTCGTCGAAGGAGAAAGCAAAATGCGCTACGTCACCAGCGTCGAACGCCTCGCCACCCAGCGCGGCGTTCAGCAAGGCGAACAGTTGGGCGAAGCAGCGGTCATTCAACGCCAGCTTACCAAACGCTACGGCACCCTCAACGCGGAAACCCTGACGCGGCTGCAAACCGCGACATGCGAACAACTGGAAATCTGGGCCGAAAACCTCCTCGATGCGGCTACGCTCGACGAGGTTTTCAAGGACAACTGAGTTTCACCCGAAGGAAGCCTTGCTGGGGGATTGCCAGATCACAGCAGGGAGACTGGAAAGGAACGTCGCCATGCCCTACGTCACCTCTGCCGAACGATTCGGCATCGAAAAAGGATTGCAACAAGGATTACAGCAAGGTCGTCAGGAAGGACGTCAGCAAGGCCCCGTCAAGAAGAGGCCGTAGTTTTCCTGCAGCGACTACTCACTCATCGTTTTGGACGTTTGCCGGATGCGGTTTGCGCTCGCCTGACCAGTGCCAGCATTGAACAACTAGAAACCTGGATGCTCAACGTGCTCGATGCTGATCGAAATCGCTCGATGAATGAGGCGCTTACAGCGTATCACCCCATCCGTAAAGCGATGGAAATGCGCCCCCCATTCGACGAGTGGTGTTGATGCGCGCCGCGTCCATCGCGTCAAATGGCCCATCCGCATCGCATTCGTCAGGCAAGACAGTCCTCTGACCCGGCCGAACACCATGACCGAACCCACCGCACCGCAGTCCGTCGCCGACGATTACGACAGCCCCTGGAAAGATGTGCTCGAACACGCCTTTCCCGAGTTCATGGCGTTTTACTTCCCAGAGGCGCACGCCCAGATCGATTGGGCCCTTGGCCATGAGTTCAAGAACACCGAACTGCGGCAAGTGGTGCGCGACGCCGAACTCGGCAGACGCCTTGCCGACGCACTGGTGCAAGTCACCCTCACCAGCGGTGAGCCGCGCTGGATCTACATTCACATCGAAGTCCAGGGCCAGCGCGACGCCGATTTTGCGCAACGCATGTTCACCTACAACTACCGTCTCTTTGATCGCTACGCCTGCCCGATCGCCAGCCTGGCCGTGCTGGCGGACGACGACGATGGCTGGAAGCCCGACCACTACGGCTTTGAAGTACTCGGCTGCAAACACCACATCCTGTTCCCGGTGATCAAACTGAGCGAACTGGCCGACCAGACCGAAGCGCTCGACACACACCGCAACCCCTTTGCCCTGGTCACCGCCGCCCACCTGCGCACCCGGCAAACCCGCCACGACCCGGAAGCCCGCTATCAGGCGAAGCGGACCCTGGTTCGCCTGCTCTATCGCCAGGGTTGGGAACGGCAACGGATTCTCGACCTGTTCGCCGTACTGGACTGGATGATGCGGCTACCGGACAGTCTCGAACAA
>JAKOZI010000016.1 GCA_029780075.1 Pseudomonadota bacterium | reverse complement strand
ATCGCGCCAAGGAATACCGGCTCGGTAGCGGTAGAGCACAGCATCGACGAACAGACGGTTGTCGCCCGCTGGCCGTCCGACATGACCAGCCCTGCCAGGCAACAAGTCTTTGATCAGTTCCCACTGGGCGTCCGTAAGGGCATGTCGACGTGTCATGCTCCATATAACGTAGCACCTTCGTCATTTGATGACACGCCCTAGAAAAGGCAGTTGAACGCGCCCGCCAGTGCCGTGATCGGCGTGCCAGGCAAGGGTGAGCGCCGCGGCTCCCAAGGCGCCTGCGCGCCCTGCAAGGGCGAGGACGCCGCAGGCTACTGCCTGCAAGAACGAGCAACGGCGCCTGGCGCGCCGAGCGCGGTGCTGGTGGGTGCGTAGCGCGCTCACCTGTTCGGTGAACACCATCGAAGCCACGAACGCCGGCACCCGTGCGGCATTGGCGATGATCGCAAGCGGTCAACTGCCGTTTCTAGGGTCAGCCGCGGTCCGGCGGCGGCTCGGCGTCGTCGTCCACGGCGGGGTGCAGACCCATCAGGTCGGTCACCGTCATCGGGATGGTGTCGCCGGCATCGCGCGGCGGCTCGGCCCCGCGCGCCGGCGTGGGGCGGGCGCGCTCGGCGCTCTGCCAGGGGTCGGCCGCCTCGGCGGCTGGGGTGTCCTGCGCCGGCAGGGCGGCGGCGCGCAGATGGCGGCGGAATTCGTCCGGCCGCGGCAGGTAGCGCGTGCTGCGCTTGAGCCGGATCAGCCGCACGCCAGCGGTTTTCAGCACGCGGTGCTTTTCGCGCGCGTCCTGTTCGGCCTGGCCGGCGTCGCCATGCACGGCGTCGAGCTCGAAGGCGTAAACCGGCCTGCCGTCGCGGTTGCAGACCACGTAGTCAACCACCAGCGCGGCCAGGCGCTGCTGCGCGCCCAGGCGGCTGCCGGCGCGCCGCACCGTCAGCAGGCGCGACAGCGGCACCCGAAACAGCACCGGCCGGCCGGGAAAGGCGCGCACCAGGTAGTCCAGCAACGCCATTTCCGCTGGCGACAGCGCGGCCACGGGTGCGAAGCGGTCATCTTCGCCCAGCGGCCGCTCGGCGCCGCCGCGCCGGCGCAGCAGCCGGAAGGCGGCCAGCGCCACCAGCAGCAGCAAGGCTGGCGCCATCCACAGCCACGGGTTGTTCATGTCCTGGCCCCCCCAGTCGTCGAGGCGGCACCGGGACGGGCCGCGTGGACACCACTGTAGCGGCCTGCCGTCAGGCCGGGCGCTGCGCGGCCGATTCGAGCTCGGCCCAGCGCTCCAGGGCGGCGGTCAGCGCGTCGTCGATGGCGCCGTCGCGCGCCTGCAGGGCGATCGCGCGCGCCAGATCGCTCTGGTAGAGCGCGCCGTCGGCCAGCGTGGCGCGCAACTCGGCTTGTTCGGCTTCCAGCGCCTCGATGCGGGCGGGCAGTTCGTCGAGTTCGCGTTGTTCCTTGTACGACAACTTCTTTTTTTGTAGCTGCTGGCGCTCTCCAGATAAGGGTTTCTGGCTGATTTGATCCACTTTCTTCGGGCTGTCGCCCGGCGCCGGTGCCGCGGCGGCGGGCGCGCGCAGGGCCTGCCAGCGCGCGCTCTGCACCAGCCAGTCCTGCACCCCGCCTTCGTATTCGCGCCAGCGCCCCGGGCCGTCCCAGGCCAGGGTGCTGGTCACCACGTTGTCGAGGAAGGCGCGGTCGTGGCTGACCAGGAACACGGTGCCGGGGTAGTCCTGCAGCAGCTCTTCGAGCAGCTCCAGCGTGTCGATGTCCAGGTCGTTGGTCGGTTCGTCCAGCACCAGCACGTTGGCCGGGCGCGCGAACAGGCGCGCCAGCAGCAGCCGGGCGCGCTCGCCGCCCGACAGGCTGCGCACCGGCGAGGCCGCGCGCGCCGGACTGAACAGGAAGTCGCCCAGGTAGCTCTTGACGTGCTGGCGCCGGTTGCCGATCTCGATCCACTCGCTGCCGGGGCTGATGAAGTCCTCCAGCGTCGCGTCCGGCTCCAGCGCGGCGCGCATCTGGTCGAAATACGCCACCTGCAGGTTGGCGCCGCGCCGCACCTGGCCGCCGTCCGGCTCCAGCTCGCCCAGGATCAGCTTCAGCAACGTGGTCTTGCCGGCGCCGTTGGGGCCGATCAGGCCGATCTTGTCGCCGCGCAGCACGGTGGTGCTCAGGCCGTCGACGATCACCTGCTCGCCAAAGGCCAGGCGCACGTCTCGCAGCTCGGCCACCAGCTTGCCCTGGTAGCCGGCGGTGCCGGCGTCCACGTCCAGCCGCGCGCGGCCCACCGCCTCGCGCCGCGCCGCCCGCGCCGCGCGCAGCGCCTGCAAGCGATTGACCCGGCCCTGCGCCCGCGTGCGGCGGGCCTCCACGCCCTGGCGAATCCAGACCTCTTCCTGGGCCAGCAGCTTGTCGGCGCGGGCGTGGATGCTGGCCTCCTGCGCCATCTGCTCGGCCTTCAGCGCCTGATACCGAGCGAAGTTGCCCGGGTACGACAGCAGCTGGCCGCGGTCCAGCTCGACGATGCGCGTGGCCACCCGGTCCAGGAACGCCCGGTCGTGCGTGATGACCACCACACTGCCCTTGAACTGCAGCAGCAGCTCCTCCAGCCATTGGATGGCGTCCAGGTCGAGGTGGTTGGTCGGCTCGTCCAGCAGCAGCACATCGGGCCGCGTCACCAGGGCTTGCGCCAGCGCCACCCGTTTGCGCGTGCCGCCAGACAACTCCTCGATCTGCGCATCGGCCGACAGCCGCAGGCGCTGCAATGCCTCGTCCACGCGCTGGCGCCAGCCCCAGCCGGCGAGCGCCTCGATGCGCGCCTGCAGACCATCCAGATCGCCCGCACCGCTGCTCCACGCGTCGATCAGCGCCCGCACCGGCGCCAGGCCTTCGGCCACCGCCTCGGCCACGGTGGCCGTCGCCGGCAACGCGGGCTCCTGGGCCACATACGCCACGACCAGGCCCTGCGCGGTCTGCAACTCGCCATCGTCGGCGCGCTCCAGGCCGCCCAGAATGCGCAGCAGCGAGGACTTTCCAGCGCCGTTGCGCCCGATCAGGCCGACCCGTTCACCGGCTTCCAGCGAAAAGCCGGCGTGATCCAGCAGGGGCACGTGGCCAAAAGCCAGTTGAGCATCGAGCAATGTGAGCAGAGCCATGATGAAGAGCGCATCCGAAGCAACCAACAACCATACGCGACGCCGGCACAGGACGCAGGCCAGCGGGCTTCTCCCCCAGGCGCTGCGCCCCCAACCGGGCGACGGCAAAATTTTTTCAAGCTGCCTTGCGCACAACTCAAAAACAGTGTTATAGTCTATGGCTTCGCTGATCAACGCCAACAGGCGCACACCAGCGAAGCGGCATCCGGCCAGTCCTCAGGGATCAACCAGATGCCGCAGGGGTTGGATGGCCACTGACGCACAGCGCAGGCGGCCATCGATAAAGACCCCGGGCCTTGACAGGTTGTTCAACAACATGCCATAATTCAAGGCTCACCAGTTAACAGCTGGACCGGGCGAAGACCAAACGAATCGACGAAACGATTCGAACCGGTAAAAACCCCAGAGTTTGACAGGTTTATATAGAACAGGTCATAATTCAAGGCTCAGTTGATCGCAACTGACTCAGCGCAAAGCAAGTCGCTTGGCGCCGGTTCATTAAAAATATACAGCCGATAAGCGTGGGCGTTTGATGGCGAACTGCCAAGGTCTTTCAGACTATCAAACGCTCATGAGAACAGAAGTGAAGTTCACTTCAATTCCGTTTAAATGAGTGAACTCGAAAGAGTATAAATTTCAAGATCGAACTGTAGAGTTTGATCCTGGCTCAGATTGAACGCTGGCGGAATGCTTTACACATGCAAGTCGAGCGGCAGCGCGGGGCAACCTGGCGGCGAGCGGCGAACGGGTGAGTAATACATCGGAACGTGCCCAGACGTGGGGGATAACTACTCGAAAGAGTGGCTAATACCGCATACGATCTACGGATGAAAGCGGGGGATCGCAAGACCTCGCGCGTCTGGAGCGGCTGATGGCAGATTAGGTAGTTGGTGGGATAAAAGCCTACCAAGCCAACGATCTGTAGCTGGTCTGAGAGGATGATCAGCCACACTGGGACTGAGACACGGCCCAGACTCCTACGGGAGGCAGCAGTGGGGAATTTTGGACAATGGGCGAAAGCCTGATCCAGCCATTCCGCGTGCAGGATGAAGGCCCTCGGGTTGTAAACTGCTTTTGTACAGAACGAAAAAGCTCTGGTTAATACCTAGAGTCCATGACGGTACTGTAAGAATAAGCACCGGCTAACTACGTGCCAGCAGCCGCGGTAATACGTAGGGTGCAAGCGTTAATCGGAATTACTGGGCGTAAAGCGTGCGCAGGCGGTTTTGTAAGACAGAGGTGAAATCCCCGGGCTCAACCTGGGAACTGCCTTTGTGACTGCAAGGCTGGAGTGCGGCAGAGGGGGATGGAATTCCGCGTGTAGCAGTGAAATGCGTAGATATGCGGAGGAACACCGATGGCGAAGGCAATCCCCTGGGCCTGCACTGACGCTCATGCACGAAAGCGTGGGGAGCAAACAGGATTAGATACCCTGGTAGTCCACGCCCTAAACGATGTCAACTGGTTGTTGGGAATTTACTTTCTCAGTAACGAAGCTAACGCGTGAAGTTGACCGCCTGGGGAGTACGGCCGCAAGGTTAAAACTCAAAGGAATTGACGGGGACCCGCACAAGCGGTGGATGATGTGGTTTAATTCGATGCAACGCGAAAAACCTTACCCACCTTTGACATGGCAGGAATCCTTTAGAGATAGAGGAGTGCTCGCAAGAGAACCTGCACACAGGTGCTGCATGGCTGTCGTCAGCTCGTGTCGTGAGATGTTGGGTTAAGTCCCGCAACGAGCGCAACCCTTGCCATTAGTTGCCATCATTTAGTTGGGCACTCTAATGGGACTGCCGGTGACAAACCGGAGGAAGGTGGGGATGACGTCAAGTCCTCATGGCCCTTATAGGTGGGGCTACACACGTCATACAATGGCCGGTACAAAGGGCAGCCAACCCGCAAGGGGGAGCCAATCCCACAAAGCCGGTCGTAGTCCGGATCGCAGTCTGCAACTCGACTGCGTGAAGTCGGAATCGCTAGTAATCGTGGATCAGAATGTCACGGTGAATACGTTCCCGGGTCTTGTACACACCGCCCGTCACACCATGGGAGCGGGTTCTGCCAGAAGTAGTTAGCCTAACCGCAAGGAGGGCGATTACCACGGCAGGGTTCGTGACTGGGGTGAAGT
>JAKOZI010000319.1 GCA_029780075.1 Pseudomonadota bacterium | reverse complement strand
AGGGCTGCCTGCCAGGCTTGCTGCAGTCCGCAACGGTCTTCTGGAAAGACGCGCTCCAGGTAGGTCTTGTAGTTACCGACCGAGCCTTCGCGCAAACCAAAGATTCGGCAGGTTTCCGCCGAAAGCAGTATCTCGTCGGTCACCAGATCATAGGTCCAGCTTCCGACATGGGCGACCGACTGTGCGCGAATGAAGTTGGCCTCGCTCTCGCGCAGTGCCTGCAGGGTCTGGTCCAGTTCCTGCACCTTCTGCTCGAGATCGCGCCGCAGGCTCTCCTGCTCGCGCAGCAGCCGATAGGTACGCAACGCCGATGAGACGGAAACGAAAATACGCTCCGCGTTCAACTCCGACTTGAGCTGGTAGCCATCGATCTCGTAGTCGTTGATCACTTTCCGGTGTGGCGCATAACCCGGTTGTCCGGTGATCAGGACAATCTGGACGCTGCGGTTGGCTAAGCCGTTGCGCACCTGGTGCACCAGTTCGAGACCAGCCTGGTCAGATTCCATGACCACGTCAAGCAGCATCAGGGCAATGTCGGGACTGGTTGCAAGTGCCGCCTTCGCCTCGCCTGCCGATCGCGCATCGAGCAGCAACAGCTGGCGCCCTTCGATCAGCACGTCCTGCAGCGCCAGATGAAAAACCGCACGGACATCATCCTCATCGTCGACCAGCAGCACCTTCCACGGGTTGCCGCTGGGCGCAACCGCCTCTTCGGCGCGTTCGGGGGCAAACAGGTCCTGAAACAACTCCGGATCTTCGATCCTCCCGCTCATCTTGAGCTCTCCCGGCGGAAATGCGAATCTTGCCTTGCGTTGTTGCGGTAGGGACTGTGGCCACCGAGAGCGGCGCCGACCGCTGCAGCCCTGAGCGCGGTCCACCGGAAAATCTGCGGGTCGGCTTGCGACGTAGTCTGCCACAGGACCAACGTGCTGGCGAGTGCGGCGGCGTCCTTCCCCACGCCGTGGAGGAAGAACGACCGGCGCCCGGGCAAAACGCGTGCGCCCATCATTCCGAACCGTCGACGATGTCGCTGCCGGCCGACGCTGCATCGACAGCGAGCGGCAGGATCACATGGAAGCAACTCCCCAGGCCTTCCCCGGCGGATTCGGCCCAAATCCTTCCACCATGACTCTCGGCAATCTTGCGGCACAATGCCAGGCCGATCCCCGTGCCTTCGTAATGCGCACGACTCTGCAAGCGCTGGAAGACCTGAAAAAGACGGCCCAGTTGCTCAGGGCGAATGCCGACACCGTTGTCGGCAACCACCAGCCGCCACTCCTGGTCGATTGTCGTGCCGATAACGCGTACTTCCGGCGTGCGCCCAGGAATTCGGAATTTGACGGCATTGCCGATCAGGTTCTGCAGCAAACGCAGCGTTTCGTCGTGCTGGACGGCGATGCTGGGCCAGTCACCTTCGACGCTGATGCTGGCGTGTGCCTCGGCGACCGCCGACTGGACGAAGCGCAGCGCTTCTTCCAGCGCTGCCCGGCTGGAAGATGAAGCCACCTCGCCATTTCGGCCGACGCGCGCGAAGGCGAGCAGGCCGACCAACATCTGATCCAGGCGTTTCGCGCCGTCAATGGCAAAATTCAGGGCTTCGCTCTGCTCGGCGTCGAGACTTTCGGCAAGACTCATTTCGAGCAGTTGCAGGTAGCTTGAAATCATCCGCAGGGGCTGGCGCATGTCGTGCGCAATCGCATAGTTGAACTGCTCGAGCTCAGCATTGGAACGTTTCAGCGCTTCATCTTGGGCCTTGCGCTCACTGATGTCGCTGTTGGTACCGACCAGGCGCAAGGGCTGGCCGGCGGCATCGCGGCGAACGACCATGCCTCTACCCAGCGTCCAGCGCCAACTGCCGTCCTTGCAGAGCATGCGGAACTCGACCGCAGCCGAAACCTTCTGGCCATCGAGATGAGTCTGGAGTTCGGCCATGACACGCGGCATGTCCTCCGGGTGGACACGCCTGGCCCACTCTTCGGAGACATTGCCGATCTCGTGCTCTGCATAGCCCCACATTTCCTTCCAGCGGCGCGAGTACATGGCCTCGCCGGTCTGGATGTTCCAGTCCCAGACTCCCTCACCCGCGCCTTGCAGCGCGAACTTCCATCGTTCCTCGCTGATCCGCAGTTCGCGAGCCATCTCCAGGGCCAGCGCGAACTGCACCCGGCTCTTGGCAAGTTGCCAGACGAGCAACGCCAGCAACACGCTGGTCAGTACGCCGGCCGCTTGAATCGAACGCGCCAGGCGCGTATCCAGGCTGGCCTCGAACGGCGGTAGTGAGCGCAGGACGACAGTCCAGCGATGCCCGAAGATGTCCAGTTTCTGGCTGCTGTGGTACAAACCGCCAACGCCTTGCGCCGCGCCAAGATTATCGTCGGAATCGTGCAACAAGGTTTCCGGCGACAAGTCCTCCCCGTCGAAGATCTCGAGTTCGAGGTCGCGGCGGCGTTCGCCAAGAATGCCGAACATCAGGTCATCCATGCGAAATGGCGAATAGGCCCAACCCAGTATGTTCGCACGCCGCTCGGGCGGTGTGGCATGCGGGTGGTCATTGCGGTACACCGGCACATACATCAGGAATCCCGCCTGCACACGCTCCCCGTCTTCCTGCACCAGTCGGACCTTGCCCGACATCGCGGCCTCGTTGAGGTCGCGGCTGCGCTGCATGGCTTTGCGGCGCACTGCCTCGGAATACATGTCGTAACCGAAAGCGCGCAGGTTGCGATCGGCAAACGGTTCAAGAAAGATGATCGAACTATAGATTTCCCGTTCCCCCTCCGGCCGCAGCGTGTAATCGGGAAAGCCTGTCCTGCGCATGCCTTCGATATGCGCCGCCTTTCCCGAGGCCGGAACGAGTAATGCGAATCCCACCCCCTGAATTCCCGGGTAGTCCTTCTCCAGCCGCAGGCTGGCGACATAGGCATGAAACTCGTCACGGTTGACATCCACGGAAGCGGCGAACAATCCCCGGGCGCCATACAGGACCTGACGATACGCCGCCAGTCGCTGCTCAATGCGCAACAGGATCTCGCGTACCTGGTAGGCGAAGCTCTCCTCCTGTGCCTCCTGTGCAGCGCGCAGGGCAATCCCTGACACAAGCCAGGTCGTCGACAACCCAAACGCGAGCAACAACCACGGCAGTACCCTGGCCAGGCGTCGCCATTGACTGATGGACAGCATGCTGGCTTGGTCGACGGCTTTGATGGGCACTTCCTCCTCCTGTTGAGCCGACCAGTGGTCGCCGCGGCATGGTGTGTGGTTTACCCATTGAGATACGGCACCAGCCGGGTTTACTTTAGTCACTTATGACTCAGATCTTTACATTTCCTGAGCAGATCTGGTCACGGGGTAGCGTGGGCGAGAGCCGGGACGATGGATTGTTCAGTGATTCGACAAGCGGCGGCGATGGTCGAGCGACCCAGGCGGGTGAGGTAGTAGCGATAGCCATGAACGACCTTCTTGATGAGGCCGAACTGGCGCAGGCGCCAAAGCTGGC
>JAKOZI010000213.1 GCA_029780075.1 Pseudomonadota bacterium | reverse complement strand
GCATCACCGACCACCGCTACCTGCCGAGCTACACCTTCCGGCTTTCGCTGAAGGACGCCTGGGCCGGACCGGCATTGCTGCAATTCGCGCGGGACGAGCGCAAGGCGAGCAAGGTCGGGGTGCTCCTGCCGAACACGGCGTGGGGGCGCAGCAACCAGGCAGCGATTGCGCACGCCGCGCCGGGTCTCAAGATGAGCATCGTCGGGCAGCACTGGTACAACTGGGGCGATGCCAGCCTGCTCACGCAATACCGTGCGCTGCGCGAGGCCGGCGCGCAAGCCATCATTCTGGTCGCCAACGAAACCGAAGGCTCTCTGCTCGTGCGCGAACTGGCGGCACTGCCCGCCAGCGAGCGTCTGCCCATCGTCAGCCATTGGGGCGTCACCGGCGGCGATTTCGCGCGCATGTCGGGCGACGCGTTGCAGGTGGTCGACTTCTCGGTAATCCAGACCTACAGCTTCATCGGCAATGCCTCGCCGGCGGCGAAGCGTGTGCTCGCTGCGCTGAAGCAGCGTTATGGCGTCGAGTCGGCCGAGAGAGTCAAAAGTCCGGTCGGCGTTGCGCACGCTTACGACCTGACGCATCTGCTGGCCAGGGCGATTACCCGTGCCGGCAGCGCCGACCGTGGCAAGGTCAGGGTCGCGATGGAGCAGCTCGGCCCCTACGACGGCCTGGTTCAGAGCTATGCCAAACCGTTCTCGGCCGAGCGCCACGATGCGCTTTCGCCGGCCAACATCTTCATGGCGCGTTACGACGCGGACGACATGTTGAAGCCGATCAATCGCCGGAACGCCCATTAAGCTTTCACGCCAGCAATGCCAAGGCTGTCTTTTCTCACTGATCTGCTCCCCAAGCGCGGCGCCGCGCTCGCAGCGCGCTTCGAGCGCGCCGCATTTGGCATCACCATGGCCGTTGTCCTGGTGCTCGGCGCGTCTTCGTTCGTCCTGGCCCTACTGGAGATTCGCGACCACGAGCGCGAAGTGCACCGCAACGCCGCGCAATTGATCGGCGAGCGCCTGTCAGGCGACCTGATTTACCAGATCGACAGCCTGCAGGCATTGGCACGCACGCCGCTGATGTGGACGGCCCTGACCGACTCGGTCGGCCGCGAAGCGTATCTGAAACCCTACCTCGCCGAGCGGCAGGCGGGCGAGCCGGCTCTGGCGCTCGCCCTCCTGGACTATCGCGGCCGCCTGGTGACGGGGGACGCAATGGTCGAGCGTTTGAGCGACCTGGTGCAGGAGGCCACCAACCAGGTATTGCACACACAGGTCGCGCGTTTCGACGTGCTGGGCGGGGCAAATCCCGAATTGCTGGTGACCTTCCCGGTCCATTACCCCTATACCAAAGACGTGATTGGCATCCTTTTCGGACGCCTGGATCTGCAACGGATGCTGCAGCGCGCCACGCTGGGGGTATCCGTCGAGCACGGCGTCAGTTTGCTCGGGGCCGACGGCGCGGTGCTGCTGCGCACCGCCGGCCCAGACGCAAGGCATTATTTTCCGGAGTACTTCCGGTTACAGCATCCGGGATTCCCCGCGGCGTACGCGTTGCAACTGGAATTTTTTTCGGTCGAAGGCTCATTGTTGGCACCGATCGCGAAGCGCATCGCGATCTACCTGATCGTGGGACTGGCACTCGCCATCATCGTGACATGGCTGTCGCGCCGCCTGGCGTTAAGCATCACGACGCGCCTCGATACACTGGCTGCCGCCAGCCAGCGTACCCTGAACGGCGAGGAATTCAATATTCCACTGGATGACTCCGTCGACGAGATAGGCGTGCTCAGCCGGACCTTGCGCAAGGCGATTGCGGCCTACCAGCAGGTCAATGCCGATCTGGAACTACTGGTCGAGGACAAGACGCGCAGTCTGCAGGAGTCCGAGGAGCGTTATCGGCAGTCATTCGAGGTCAATACCGCCGTCAAACTGATCATCGACCTGGAGACGAGGCAGATCATCGACGCCAATCGCGCTGCCGTGGACTTCTACGGTTATCCGCGCGAGCAACTGCTGTCGATGCAGATCAGCGACATCAACATGCTCAGCAAAGACGAAGTCGCGGCGGAAATGCAGGCGGCGAATGGCCGCGAGCAGCAGTTTTTCAATTTCCGCCACCGTCTGGCGTCTGGGGAAATCCGCGATGTCGAGGTGTACTCGGGGCCGGCTAGCGTCGGCGAGCATCACTATCTCTACTCGATCATCCACGACGTGACCGAGCGCAACCGGATCAAGGCAGAACTGGAACATCACCGCGAGCATCTGGTAGATCTGGTTGAAGCGCGTACGCTTGATCTGTCGATCGCCAAGGAAGCTGCCGAGTCGGCCAACCGCGCCAAGAGCACCTTCCTCGCCAACATGAGCCACGAACTGCGCACGCCGATGAACGCCATCATCGGCCTGACCCATCTGCTCGCTCGCAACAATACCGATCCCGGCCAGCGCGACAAGCTCGGCAAGATCACCGATTCGGCCAATCACCTGCTGCAGTTGCTCAACGAAGTTCTCGACCTGTCGAAGATCGACGCCGAACGCCTGACGCTCGAACGTACTCGCTTCACCGTCGGCAGCCTGTGCAGCCATCTGGAGAGTCTGGTCGGCGGCAAGGCGCAGACCAAACGACTGGCACTGCGCAGCGAGATCGCGCCCCGCCTGCAGCGCCTGGAATTGCTCGGCGATCCGCTGCGCCTGCAACAGGTGCTCCTCAATCTGGTCGGCAACGCCATCAAATTCACCGAACGCGGCAGTGTGACACTGGCCGTGCAATTGATCAGCGAGACCGAGCACGATGCCCATCTCAGATTCCAGGTGCGCGACACCGGCATCGGCATTTCGGACGCAACCCTCAAACGAATTTTCAATCCCTTCGAGCAGGCCGACGGTTCGATGACGCGCAAATACGGCGGCACCGGGCTCGGCCTGTCGATCTGCCAGCGCCTGATCCGCCTGATGGGCGGCGAGGTCGAAGTGAGCAGTACGTTGGGCGCTGGCAGTACTTTCTCGTTCGCCCTGCGTTTTGAGAAAGCCGACGGGGATTTGGCGATTTCGCCGGAGGCCCGGGTGGCTTGCGCGCTGGAGGTCGAAACGCGGCTGTGCACACAGTATCGTGATGCCCGCATCCTGGTTGCCGAAGACGACTGGGTGAACCAGCAAGTCGCGATGGAACTGCTCGGAGAGACGCTGGGCTTGACCGTTGATCTGGCGTCGAATGGCCGGGAAGCCGTCGAAATGGCCAGCCGGAATCGATACGCGCTCATTCTGATGGACATGCAGATGCCCGAGATGGATGGCCTTGAAGCAACCCGCGCGATCCGCCTTATTCCCCGCTACAAGGACGTGCCGATCCTTGCGATGACGGCCAATGCCTTCGCCGATGACGCGGCTAACTGTCTGGCGGCCGGCATGAACGGCTACATCGGCAAGCCAGTCGATCCGGATGTACTGTTTTCGACGATGCTCAGGTGGTTGGAGACATCCTCCACGCCCCGCAAGACGTAACTTCCCAGAACGACCTTCAATTACGGCGTCCGGTGGCAAATGGGGGGCCGGAACCGGGAGTTCGTTGCGCAGGGCCAGGTCCTCAGAATCGCTCGTAGTCTTTCAGCGGATGGGCGGCGGCCGCGCGCGACCTGGCCTTGCCGGGGTCAGAACGAACGTCTTGCCATGAGGCAACCCAGCCACCTCCTCGACTTCAGGTTAAGGCCTGCAGCTTTGCGTCCGGGACTTTCGCCCCGTTTGCCATCCAACTCGTGCCGGAAGTATACGAGGTGAACCGACCGGCGATATGCGGCTTCCGTCACCTTCCGAACATGGACAGGGTGTGATCGGCGCGCACGCCACCCCGCCTCGCATTCATTTCCTGGCCGCGAGGCGGGGTGGGAGGGATCTTGCGCAGGTGCGACCAATTGCCGCAGATCTCATCACCGCAATGCACAGGGCGTAGAATTCGGCGCTTCGATCACTGTCAGGTAATGCTTAAGCGCATGTTTCGAGTCCATCAGGCGCACGCAGCCGTTGTTCTTTCGTCCACGGCGAATCCGCTGCGGCGACTGGTCACGCTGCGCCGGGTCGAAGTGCTGACGCAGGTCGTAGTGCTGGTGCTCGCACTCGTGTGGCTGAAAATTCCCCTCGATGGGGTACCGATGATCGCCGCCATTGCCGTGCTTGCTGCCGTCAATCTCGTCACGCAATGGTGGATCGACAAGGGTGGCCCGCCCACCGCGAACGAGGTGTTCGCCCAGATGGCGATTGATGTCGCGATCCTCGCCGTGCTGCTGTATTTTGCCGGCGGCCCGGCCAACCCTTTCGTCTCGCTGTTCCTGCTGCCGCCCACCCTCGCCGCGGCGATGCTGCCGGCCCGACACGCCTGGGCGATGGCGGGACTCACCCTCTTCGCCTACACTTTCCTGATGTTCTGGAACCTGCCACTACCACCACCGCAGGGTGACCTGGCGCAGTTCGACGCCCTGCTTGCCCGCGCCACCGGCGGCACCGAGCACGCCGCGCACGGCAGCGGCTTCGCGCTGCACGTTCTGGGGATGTGGCTCAACTTCGTGATCAGCCTCGGCGTCGTGGCCTTCTTCCTGACGCGCATGGCGGCGACGCTCAAGAACCGTGAGCGCGAACTCGCCGCGACCCGCGAAGCGGCACTGCGCAACGAACAGATTCTCTCGCTCGGAACGCTCGCTGCCGGTGCGGCGCATCAGTTGGGCACGCCACTGGCGACGATGGCCGTGGTGATCCGTGAACTCGAACTGCAACACGGCGATGACGCCGAATTGCTGGAGGACCTGCTGTTGTTGCGTGAACAGGTCGACCGCTGCAAGCAAACGATCTCGCAGATCCTCGCGTCGACTGGCCAGGGCCGTGACGAAAGTCTGTGCTCGCTGGCACTCGACGCCTACCTGCAGCGTCTGCTCGACGACTGGCAGGTGATCCGCCCGCATGCCCGGATCAGCGTTACGCTGCAAGGCGAGCAACCCGCCCCGCTGGTCACCGCCGAGCGCACGCTCGAACAGGCGCTCCTCAATCTGCTCGACAATGCCGCCGATGCGCACGCGGCGAACCCGGAAGCGCTCCGCTTTGCGGCGACCTGGGACAGCGATACCTGTCGCATCGAGATTTTCGATCGCGGCCCAGGGATCGGCAGAGAAGCGGCGCTGCGTCTTGGCCAGGCGTTTTTCAGCAGCAAGCGCGCGGCGCACGACCAGGCCGGCGGCATCGGTATCGGACTGTTTCTCAGCAACGCCACCATCGAGCGCTGCGGCGGCAAGGTTGAACTGTTCAATCGCAGCGACCCGCAGGGCGGCGCCTGCACCCGCGTCACCCTCCCCCTGAACCGCCTGAAAGCGTGATCAAGATGCCTGGACGAAGCCCGCAAGCCGCCGATGACGAACGCTCGACGCTGCTCCTGGTCGACGACGACGACGCTTTCCGACGCGTTCTCGCACGTGCCCTGGATCGACGCGGCTATGCCGTGAGCGTCGCCGCCACGGTCGCGGCAGCCATCGTCAAGGCACAGGCACAGTCGCCGGAGTACGCCGTCGTCGACCTCAAGATGCCCGGCCAGTCGGGACTGGTATTGATCGAGAAACTGATGGAACTCGACCCGAACACGCGCATCGTGATGCTCACCGGCTACGCCAGCATCGCCACCGCCATCGAGGCGATCAAACTCGGCGCCATCCACTACCTGGCGAAACCGTGCGACGCCGACGAAATCGTCGCGGCGCTCAACAAGAGCGGCGGCGGCGACTCGGCGATCCCGGTTACGGGCTCGCCCCTGTCGATCGATCGGCTCGAATGGGAACACATCCAGCGTGTCCTGGTCGAGCATCAGGGCAATGTCTCGGCAACCGCAAGAGCGCTCAAAATGCATCGCCGCACGCTGCAGCGCAAGCTCGGCAAACACCCGAGCCGGGAGTAACCATGAGCAGCACCGCACAAGCGGCCCTGGAGCGCATGCGTATCGACAAATGGCTGTGGGCGACGCGCTTCTACAAGACGCGTTCACTGGCCGCACAGGCCGTCGCCGCCGGCCACGTCCGGCTCGACGGGCACGCCCTCAAACCGGCGCGCGAGTTGCGCTGTGGCGACCAACTCGCAATCACCATCGGCGACCAGACATGGACGATCGCCGTCCGCGGTCTCTCCGATCAACGCCGCCCGGCGGCCGAGGCACAGCAACTCTACGAGGAGGGCAGCGAGAGCCAAGCGCGGCGTGCGGCGCAGCGGGAGGCGCGACAGCTCGCGCCGGTACCCGGTAGTGACCTGCGTGGTCGGCCCACCAAGAAGGCCAGACGCCAGATCAAGGGTTTCAACGACAGTTGCTGAACCGGGGGGCGGCGACGATGACCCAGACCATGCTCGGCGATCTTTCGAATCCCGGTCCGCAAGCATGACCCATCGAGTCCTCGCAGACGGCATTGTCGTCCTGCACCTGCTGTTCATCGGCTTCGTCGTTGTCGGTGGAGTCCTCGTACTGCGCTGGCCAGGGCTGGCGCTGGTGCACCTCCCGGCGGCCTGCTGGGGCGCGGCAATCGAACTGAGCGGCGGCATCTGTCCCTTGACGCCGCTCGAGAATCAATTCCGGCAGGGTGCCGGCGCCGCTGGCTATCCAGGCAGCTTCATTGAGCACTACCTGCTGCCGATCATCTATCCGTTCGGGCTGACGCGCGACATTCAGTACGGACTTGCGGCGGTGGTGATCGTCGTCAATCTCTCAGTTTACGGATATCTTCTCCATCGCCACCGGCGATTGGACACGGAAGTGGGACAGCAGAATTCTCAACCGGGCAAACCGTCCGTCAACGCAACAGGCGTCGGCGCCCGCATCCCTTCCGAGTAAAACCAGGCCTTGAACTTGGCCATCTGCTTGATCCGATCGGTGTAGAGCGTCAGCTTGTCCGACGGGGCAAAGATTTTCGCCATCAATTTGGCGTCGGGCTCGCTGACCCGCAGTGCCAGGTAGTTGGCCACGGCAGTAAACAGGGAAGAGTCGAAATCCTTGGCCTCTTGCGAAGCCACCACGAAAGACAGTCCGTACTTGCGGCATTCCTTGGCCATCGTCGGTATCAGCTTCAGGAGCGCCGCGCGGTGCGCCTCATCAAAGATCACGGCGTGGGTGATACGGTCTTGCGTACCGCGCCGGAACATCGACTGGTAGAGGTTGTGCAGAACGAAGGTGGAAAATGCGCGTTGCAGGACTTCGTTCTGCGAACTGTGGATTTGCACGAGCGCGGGCGTCGCGCTGTCGAGCAGGCTCGGTGCACCGACGGTGGCCTCGAACAGTCCGTAGTCCGCCAGTTCTGCCAGGCGTGTCATTAGCCCCCTGTCCGGCTTGGCCTCGGCCTTGAGCAAGTCGTAGAAGGCACCAAAGGGTGGGATTTCTCCACGCGCACCCAAGGCCCAACCCCGGTCGGCGTAGCTCTGCTTCATGGCCTCGCGCACCCGACCCAATTGCACGTCACCCAGGTCCGGGAAGATGGCCGCGAAGTTGTCGCGCAGCAGGGTCACGTTGTCCATGTAGGCGAGCGGCGCATCGCCCACCACTTGCAGGGGGTTGAAGCCCAGGCCGGCATAACTCACCTTGCGTAGCGCATCGCCCCACAAGTCGCCCAGCTTCTCGTCGATGTCCTCGTGGTAAGAAAACACGATCGGCGCAATGCCTGAAGCCATCAACTGTCGGCAAAGCTGGATCAGGCAGGTGGTCTTACCCATGCCCGGCAGGCCGACGATGAGCAAATGCGGATTGCCCTGGATGCTCACTCGCCAATGCACCGCCTCATCGCTGCCATCGCGCTGGCCGAGCAGAAGATCGACGGCTTTCGGCTCCGCCGTCGACGGCTCCTCGTCCACGGTCGGAAGACGGTCTGGCAGTGCGAGCGACTCTACAGCGGTCACTTCAGCCTGCCTGGTCACCGGCACAGCCGCCACGGTTTCAACCAAACCGACTTCCTGACCCAAGAACCTGGCGCCGCGCTGCGTCTCGGGCAAGCGCACCGGGCCAAACAACCAGATATCGCTGCCAATCTCCACCGGCCTGGCGCCGCCATATTCGGGGCAGAAGACGAAACCCACTTTGGCCCGCTCCATGTCCAGTAAAGCCGGCAGCGCATAGCCGGTGCCTTCGCGCGCCAGTTTCGCGAGTTCCTTGTCGATACACTCGAAGGCTTCGTTCGTCAGCGTGTGGCGCTGCCCCTTGCGTGCGTAGAAGCGCAGCACTCGCGCCAGGCGGGCGCGCTGGACGGTCTTTTCCAACACCGTGGTATCCGGTCCAAACAGTTTTTCCCAGCGTTGGCACGAGGCATCGAGCTGGCTGCCGATGATGCCCAACACATCGAGCGCACGTGCGGTCTTGAGGTAGCGGCGGAATTTCACTTCCACGAACGAAAATTTCAAGCCGCCTCGCCGCGCTGCCGTCACATACAGCAAGTCGGCGCGCTGTCCGCTGGCATCCTTGTCCTTGCTCTCGCCCACTGGGCGGAATAATTCCGGCACGTCGTCGAGAGGTACAAAAAAGCCCTCTTTGAGGGAAAGCCAGGGAGGCCCGTCTTCGCCGCCCACCGCGCAATGGCTATGCGTCAGCGCCAGCGCGACCATTTCCTGCGCCACCGAGCCGGACTGTGTCAGGCGCAAGGCGAGGCGGCCGCTCACCGCTTTCAGGGCATCCAGAAGAAAGGTGCAGTTACGAGGGCTTGCCGATAAACCCATTTCCCCCAGCGCGGTGTCCAGTAGCCGCACGATCTCGTCGAGCGAACTGGTGGAGGTGATGAGTTGCAGGAAGCCCAGGTCGTCACGTTCCGGCACGCAGTCGATCAGATACGCCTCATACAGTCGTGGCAGATCGCGCGGGGAGTCGAAATACTCGACGCCGGCATGCCGATCGACGGTCACCACCCAATCGCACAGACGGTGCAGGCTCGCCAGCATTTCGCTGCAGTCGGGCGACACTTCGGTGATCAACACCGGCCAGTCATTGTCACCAGCGCCCATGCGCCTGGCGACGCCACGCAGCAGGGCGGAATGCGCCTTGATCAGACGTTCGGAAAAACCGCGTGCCACCGGATGTTTCTCGCCTTCCGGCGAGGGTGGAATGGAAGATAGCCAGCGCGGCACCGGCGAGGCTTCGAAGCTGCGGTCCGGAGTCAAGGCCAGGCCATGGACCTCCAGCGCACCATTGGCTACGCTGGCCATCGGCACACATTTCACGCGCGTGCTGAAGATGTCGAAGGCCAAAGCCAGATGCGCCGAGGTGCCTGGGGTTTCGCTATCGCGCCGCGCCCAGGCCAGACGCGGCAGGCTCACGCCGCCGGGGCGGGTGACGCTGTCCAGGAGCCAGCGGTCCTCCTCCGGCACCACGCCGGCGCCACTGCGCCGCCGCTGGGCGGTAGCCGCCAGGAATCTCCCGAGCATGCTCTTGCGGCCGTTGGCTGGATAAAGCTCGAGCACAAAAGCCCGCTTGGCGGCCTCGTCGCGAACCTCGCCCTCTTCGTCGACCTCGGTCACTTCCACACTGCGCAAGGCACAGCCCAGCGCCCGCGCGGCGGGCATGGCATCGCCAGGACGCAGGGCATGTACATGCACGCGCAGGGCTTCCGGGTGCAAGGTCAGATAGCGCGCGACTTCCTCTCCCAGCAGCTCGGAAGCGCTCTTGCTCACCGAGGGCGCCATCAACTCCTCGCCCCTGGCATCGCCCTCACCCAGCAAGCGCGAAAGCAGAGCGACGGTGGCCTTGGGCTCGGGGTCGTCGGTCGCGGTCATTGCCACCGTATGAAAACCGAGGCTGTCAGCGAAGACAAAGGCCTCACCCTGTGCGAAGCCCGGCAGCATCGCCGGGTAGTGGGCGCCGATCAGCGCGCCCAGCAACTTCGCCACCTTCGCCGGCGGCGCGCCTTCCTCATAACGGTGGCGCCACACCAGCATGTCGAATCCCTGTTGCCAGGCGACGCGCAGCGGGTGTGTGGGCAAGACGATCAGGCCGATGCGCTGGCCGCCGACGCCGACGACTTCCAGGGTGTGAATCAGCGTGGCGCGCGCGGCAGCGGTCTCCCACCAGGCGGTGGCGGCATTGACGTATTCGTTGAACACCGGGCGGTCGGTGTAGAGCACCGCCAGCGGGCCAAGGCTCGAACGCAGCAACCAATTGCAGAAATCGCGCGAGGCCTTGACGAAACGTTCTCCGGCTTTGTCTCCGGCTGGACCAAAGGGGAGAAAGGCAGGTTTGCCGTCGGGCGAGCCATCTGCCCTGACTTTCAACTGCCACCGCCCCGGATCGCCCTGATGCACTGCCCAATCGGCCACCAGGTCGAGCAGCAGGTTGGGGCACAGCACGCGCGCTGCCTTGCCGTCCACCCGACAGGCAATGTAGCCTTTTCTGTCGGCGCTGAAGGCCTGCTTGTCGCCGGGATTGTCTGCCAGTCGTTTGAATGTCTCCCCGTCTTTCGCCACCTGAATGGCGGCCAATGCCAGGCTCGGGAAAACATTGCCGGCGCTGGATTTGGCCGTTTGATCAACGGTCTGCCCGAAGCACAGGATGAAATCCTCGCTTACCGCCTGGTACGGATTGTCTTCTGCGTCGTCTGCCAGCAAGGCTTCTGCAGTGAGCGCCCGAATCACCACCTCCGCCTGGAAGCGCTCGCTTCCTTCGAGATCGCCGAAATCGTCCTGGGTGAACACGCATTTCTGCGGTCCCCGCACAGCATGGGTGACGGTCTTTCCGGCCAGCGCATCGCCACCGGCGCGAATTTCCACCAGGTAGTCCGCCGCGCCTTTGGCCAGCGTGGCCGGCTCGGCCTCCCACCGTACTTCCAGCCTGACCCGTTGTTGCGGGTTATCCGTCAGCGCCAGCTTGAAAGTCAGGCAGTTATCGGCATCCACAGCGATGCCTGACCATTGGTAAGGTTTGCCGTTCTTTTGCCGCCAGTTCAGCCAGCGAATCGACTGCAAGGCCTGGCTGTCGAACAGCCCAGGGCGCAGGCGGTTCAGCCACAAGGCTTCGCGTGCTTCCAGTCGCGCCAGCGTATCCAGCCGGGAAAGGCTGTCTGCCGCACGCAGGAACTCAGCCAACTCACGTTCGACCGCCACATCCGCCGCCGGCAGTTGCAGGCCACCGACGCGCGCTTCCACCGATTGCCGGTTGCCCTGCCCGGCGAGCAGACGTTCCACCAGCCGCGCGGATTTTTCCAGATCACCCTCGTCCGGCTTATCGTCCACCGCCACCGACCACAGGCCGATCTCCGGCAAGGCCGCGCCGAGGTGTTCCAGGCCTTTGGTGGCGCGGCACAGATAGGCGAACTCGCGCCACGGCGACAAGGCCTTGTTGCGCGCCAGTCGACGTGCCTTGGACAGCGCCTTGTCGGCGAAACCCTTGCCACCGTGCGGCAGTTGGTCACGCGCCCGAGCTTTCGCACCGGCGAACAGTTCCGCCTCGGCGATCTCTCTCAAGAAACACAATTTATCTCCATGATTGATTGAATGATTCCAGGCGGGTTGACGGATAGGGGAACCAGTTGCATGCCGAGTTTTTCGGCACGCTTGGTGAGGTGATGCATGACGCGTTGGCGATAGCGTTCTTCGTAGTAGTCCTGCCCTTTGTCCGTGTATTCCGTGCCCTTGGTGAGCAGGGTGTAGATCAGGC
>JAKOZI010000212.1 GCA_029780075.1 Pseudomonadota bacterium | reverse complement strand
CCTCGTCGCCGAGTTTCTTGCGCGCCTGATAGAACTGGTCGGGAACGTCGGTGGGCGGCGTACTGTCGAGCAGGAACACCGTGGTGAAAGCCAACCCCTGTCGCGTAAAGGTCTCGGTCCGGTCATACCAGCGCAGTTCCTGCATGCGCTTTTCCAGGGGTTCGGCGACCAGTTCTTCCATCTCCCTGGCGGTTGCCCCGGGCCAGGCGGTGATCACGGTCATCTGCTTGATGGTGAAGGCGGGATCCTCGGCCCGGCCCAGGGTCAGGAAGGCCACGACGCCGGCGATGAAGATCGCCAGCATCAGAAACAGGGTGACCGAGCGCTCGCGGACGGCGAGGGCGGAGAGGTTGAAGGCACTCATTTCCCTTCCCCGCCGGGCATCGCCACGCTTGGCGCTGCTTCGCCGTCAGCCAGTCGCACCGGCTCGCCTTCGTGTAGCAGATGCGCGCCGAGCACGACGACGCGATCGCCTGCCGCGAGGCCGCCGACGACAGCAGCGGTTTCGCTACCGAGGCCGACCACTTGCACGGCACGCCAGGTGACCCGAGGCTCCTTCCCCGCGACCAGCCAGACGCCGGGCCCTTTGCCGGGATCGAAGATCGCCCCGATCGGTATCTGCAGCGCCGGAACAGAGCGGTCATGCGGGACGTGGATGGCGACGGTCGAGCCCAGGGGCGTATCGGCCAGTTGGCCTTCCAGTACGTAGCGCGCCTCGAACGTCCGCGTCTGCGGGTTGGCGGCATCCGACAACTGGCGCAGTTTTGCCGCGCCGGTCAGTCCGCTGCCATACAAGGCCGCACGGGCTGCCGATCCGATCGCCGGGCGCAGGGTTTCGGGGAGTTCGATGAGCGCTTCGCGGCGCCCGGCATGCGCCACCCGGACGACCACTTGCCCGGCACCGACGACCTGGCCCGGCTCGGCCAGGGTCTCGACCACCACGCCGTCGGCGTCGGCGAGCAAGGTCGTGTAACCGGTTTCGTTACGGGCAACGTCGGCCTGAGCCTTGGCCGCATTGAGCTCTGCCCTTGCCGACTCGGCGGCGGCCTTGATCTTGTCGTAGGCCGAGGCGGACACCGCCCCAGCCGCGACCAGATCGCGGTATCTGGCCTCGTCGTCCGCGCTCTGGCGGGCGCGCGCCCTGGCGGCAGCAACGGCCTCGTCGTGGGCACGCGTGGCGAGCTTCAAATCGGTGGGGTCGATGCGCATCAGAGGCTGGCCGCGCTTGACGGCCTGACCGGTATCGACCAGGCGTTCCAGAATCTTGCCGGGAACGCGGAAACCCTGGTCGCTCTGCACCCGCGCCGCAACGATGCCGGTGAATGAACGCTCGGTGTGGACGGCGGCCTCCACCGCGCTCACCCGCACCAGGGGAGTTTGGGTCCGCGGATCGTTTGACGACGTGGCGTCGCTGCATGCTGCCAAGGCTAAGGGCAACAGACCGACGACGGCGAGGAAAGGAATATTACGGTGCTGAAGCATGGCGACCTCCAGAAACGCGAAGGCCTCCATCTTCCATCGAGTGACCAAAAATGTCAATGGTCACTTTTCACCTAATCAGCGTTCTAGGGCGCCAGGCTACGCAGCACCAGATTGGATAGCTGCATCGGCGCCACCTCGACGAGGTCGAGGTTGTGCTGGAGCAGGAGCGGATTCACATAGGGCTGCATGACGAGATAGATTGCATGCACCGTCTCGTCCAGCGGCGTCTTGCGCTCGAACTCGCCGCTCTGCCGCCCTTCACGGACGATCTCCATCAGGATTTGCCGGATGCGCTCCCCGTAGGCGCGGGCAGACGGCCACCTCTCGCCGGCGGAATGCGCAGCGATGTCGTATAGCTTGCGATCATTGAAAAACAGACCCACGCTCGTCGTTACCAGGACCTTGAATAGGCGACGGAATTTTTCCGTTGGCGTGGCGGCGCCAGCCACCGCCTCGTCGACCGCCGCAACGATGGTGCTCAAGGTCTGGGTGCAGATAGCCTCGCCGATGGCTTGCTTGGAGTCGAAGAACTTGTAGATATAGGCCTTGGAAAAGCCGATCGCCTTGGCCAAGTCGGAGACCGTGGTCTTGTCGTAGCCGTAGTGGCTGAAGTGCTCGCCAGCCGCCTCGACGATCTGCTCGCGAACACTGTGGTCGGCGGGACCGCGCGCCTGCGGGGTGGAAGATTCGATTTCGCTCATGGGAAAAACAATACATCGTCTACAGCCACTTGACAACTAGTGACCATATTAGGCTATAGTCACTGTAACAGTTCAAACCCCGAAGGACTCCCATGTTCGCCTATCCCCGCCCCCTTGCCCTGCTTCTGAGTGTCGGCATCTTGACGGGCTGCGCCGTCGGCCCCGATTACCGGTCGCCCGAAATCGGGCTGTCGTCTACCTTTCTCGGGCAGGAAGCTGTCGATCACCGGCAGGTTCAGCAGCAGGCCGACCTCACGATCTGGTGGGCCGCCTTCGACGATTCCCTGCTGACGCACTTCATCTCGCTCGCCCTCGAACAGAACCTCGACATCGCGCAAGCAGCGGCCCGGGTCGCCCAGTCGCGCGCGTCATTGCGCTACGCAGACGCGGCGCTGCTGCCAGCGGCCAACGTGGGCACCAGCGCGGCGCGAGTCTACCAGTCGGTCGAAACCCCGCTCGGGCAGCTACTCAATGCCACACCCGGCTTCGATCGCCATGGCAGTTCCTACGAGGCCAACCTCGGGGCAAGTTGGGAGATCGACGTGTTCGGTGGTCTGCGCCGCGGGCAGGAGGCGGCACGCGCCGCGTACGAGGCCTCCGAAGCCGGCGCGGTGGCGACACGGCTGGCCGTGGCCGCGCAGACAGCGGATGTGTACGTCACGGTCCGTGGATTGCAGGCGCGCATCGCGATCGCCCGGCAGCAGGTGGACACCCGCCGCCAGTTGCTCGCCATGGTCAGGCTCCAGTACGAGAAGGGGATCGCCGCCGAGCTCCAGATGAACCAGGCCGCGGGTTCGCTGACCCAGGCCGAGGCGCAAATCCCCATCCTGGAAGCCGGCCTCGATGCGGCGATGAACGCGCTGGACGTGCTGCTCGGGGTGCAGCCGGGAACCTGCCGGACGGAATTGGCCGCGGTCAAGCCGGTGCCGGTCGCGCCGGGTCTGACGGCGACCGGCACGCCGGCCGACATGATTCGGCGCCGGCCGGACCTCATCGCTGCCGAGCGGCGCCTGGCGGCGGCCAATGCGCGCATCGGCGTGGCGATTTCGGAGTACTACCCCAAGTTCTCGCTCGCCGGCCTGCTCGGCAGTGCCACCGCGATGGGGCGTGGCAACCTGTTCACCGGGGGAGCCAGCCAGGCCCAGGGCGTCCTCGGACTGCGCTGGCACCTGTTCGACTTCGGCCGCGTCGATGCGCAGATCGCCGCCGCGCGCGGCCAGGAGGCCGAAGCCCTGGCCGCCTACCGGCTGGTCGTGCTGCGGGCTGCCGAGGATGTCGAGAACGCCTTTTCCGCCCTCGTCAAACGCGAAGCCCAGGTCGGCATCCTGACGCGAGGTGAATCGTCGTTCGCCCGGGCGCGTGAGAACTCCTTTGCCGCCTACCAGGGCGGAGTCGTCAGCCTGATCGAGGTGCTCGATGCCGACGGCAACCTGCTGCAAGCGCGCGATGCCAAGGCCCAGGCGAAAACCGAGGCGGCGCGTGCCGCCATCGCCTCCTTCCGGGCCTTGGGTGGCGGCTGGGATGCACCCCATGCAGACAGCAACCGCCTCCCCACCAACGACCTCAGGTAAGCGAAATGACCACGACAAACCAGTTATGGGTGCTCATCACGGGCGCATCGAGCGGCTTCGGCGCGGAGTTCGCCCGCCAATATGCCGAGCAAGTTCACTCGCTGGTCCTCGTGGCGCGCCGGCTGGACCGACTTCAGGCTCTCGCCGAAATACTACGCCGGCAGTACCGCATCGAGGTCGCGTTCTGCATGCCGCCGGCCTTGGTGATCGTCTGGTAGTACGAGAGAGCCGCCAGGATCACGTCGCCCTGCGCCGAGAAGGTGTTGGCGTGTTGGGAAACGAACACCGGGCGACCCAGGAGCCTGCGAGTGACCGAAATGCGTCTGCCAGACACCACTGGGTAATGACACCGTATAGCGGCAGCTCCGCAATCCCGCCACAGGAGACTGTGGTCGCCGCCTGCCGGTGCGCTTCCCACATCGCGCGGTCGGCGGCGATGCCAGCAAACACGTCTTCGCCAGCCGGAATATCCTGTGACCAGCGAGCCAGGAAGGCAGCCACCACATTGAGACGTTCGGGCATCAGGCCGAGGGGGTCGCCAGAAACTCGGCGATCAGCAAGTGGTGGTGCATGGTGTCCTTCCCATCCGTCATTCGTCCATCGGTTCCGACGCTTCCCGCGCCGGCGGTTCTGCCTGCCCGGCATCAACCGTCAGATCTTGATGACCTTGGATATCTCGCCAGAATCCGGCGGCGGCGCGCGGGTCACCTGCCGTCCAGCGGAGATTCATGCTGAACGGCAGCTTGTCGATCCGGTGCTCTCAGACTGCCGATCCCAACCCGCCAGTCGATTTTCAGAGGTTGCAACGGCGGGTCCCTGAGTAGCGTGGTCGCAATCTGGCTATGGCGCTCGGAGCAAACCAGTAGCGACGTCATGTCCTGTCGTGATAGCTTTGCGCTTCGAAGACCAACAAGGAGATCCCACAATGAGTGAACAACCCATCAGCAAGCGGCTCAAGTGTGCCTCGATCGGGCTGACCGTGCTTTCCCTTGTCCTGCTCGGTGCATGCGGCAAGCAGGCCGAATCCCAGGTCGACCGGGTGGCCATGGAAGCCAAGGCGAAGGCCGAGGCAGAGGCGAAGGCGGTTGAGGCGGCGGCGAAGGAAGCCGAGGCGCGTGCAATCGCCATCGAGAGCTACGTCTACGCCTATCCGCTGGTCACGATGGAAATGACGCGACACATCATGACCAACGTGGAGGCGCCGCAAGGCTCTCGGGCTCCGATGGGGCAATTCGTCCGGATGCGCAGCTATCCCGATGCGTCGTACCGCGATGTCACGGCGCCGAACGCCGACACGCTCTACACGACCACCTGGATCGACGTGTCCAAGGAACCCTGGATCCTGAGCCTCCCGGACATGAAGGACCGCTACTTCCTTTTCCCGATGCTCGACGGCTGGACCAACGTGTTCCAGGTGCCGGGCAAGCGGACGACGGGCACGAAGGCGCAGACCTACGCCATCACCGGACCGGGCTGGTCGGGCGAATTGCCTGCTGGCGTGACCGAGTACAAGGCACCGACGGGTCTGGTCTGGATCCTCGGGCGGATCTACAGCACCGGCACCCCCGAGGACTACAAGGCGGTTCACACACTGCAGGACAAGATCTCGATCGTGCCGTTGTCCGCCTACGGGAAGCCCTACACGCCGCCCCCCGGCACGGTCGATCCGGCCATCGACATGAAGACCGCCGTGCGCGAGCAGGTCAATGCGCTCGATGCAACCGCGTACTTCAAACTCTTCGCGGAACTGCTCAAGACCAATCCGGCGGCCGCTGACGATGCCCCGATGCTGGCCAAGCTGTCCAAGATCGGCATCGTTCCGGGACAGGATTTCGACGTCGCCAAGATCGATCCCGCCGTGGCCAAGGGCCTTGCCGGGGCGCCCAAGCCGGCTCAGGACCTGATCATGGACTGGATGAAAGCCGGCATCGTGGCGGGCGACATGAAGCTCGAAAACGGCTGGCTGTTCACGACGAAGACGGGCCTGTACGGCACGAATTACCTGCAGCGTGCGCTCGTCACCGCGATCGGCCTCGGCGCCAACCGACCGGAAGATGCCGTGTATCCGACTTCCACGGGACCGGACATTGCTGCCAAGTACAACGGCGAGAAAAAGTATGTCCTGCGCTTCGAAAAGGGCCAACTGCCGCCCGTGAACGGCTTCTGGTCACTGACGATGTACGACGCGGACTACTTCTTTGTCGACAACAAGCTGAATCGCTACACCCTGAGCCAGCGCAACAAGCTCAAGGGGAACGCGGATGGATCGGTCGATCTCTACATCCAGAACGAATCGCCGGGCAAAGACAAGGAATCGAACTGGCTGCCGGCACCCAAGGGTGACTTTGTCCTGATGATGCGTCTGTACTGGCCGAAGGAACAGTCGCCGTCGATCCTTGATGGCAGCTGGAAGGTTCCCGAGGTCAAGGAAGCGTCCTAGCCGGGTGCCCGGGCAGGTCGGCCATCGCGCCTGCCGCTGAAGGATAGTTCGAAGAAAAAAAGCCCGCCGGATGGCGGGCTTTTTGTTGCCGCGTGGGCGCATTTTTCCGATCCGCGGCCGATTATCCGCTTTAGCCAACTATGCCCCTCCATCTGTACTCTTGCCGTTGGTACCCCAGGGCGTGGTCTCGTCCTTGGGGAAGGCCATGCTGTTGCCGCTGATCTCGACGTTGTCGGTGAGGGGCAGCAGCGAGTCTTCGCCGAGCGAGAGCTTGAAGATCTCCTGCGAGAACTGCGGCGGCACGAGGAAGCCGCCGTCCTGGCCCGAGGCTTCGTTGCTGTAGTTGCTGGGCGCGGCGGCACCGATGCCGCCGATCAGCAGGCGGGCGTCGATCGACTGGCCGGGCTTGTCGGCCTGATAGACGGCCTGCATGAATTCGCCGAGGGATCCGAAACCGCGCCGGGGGTCGGCTTCACGGTTGTCGGTGACGATTGGGCCGATGGCACTCTGGATGCCGATGCGGGCTTCGTCGGCGATCAGGGCGGCTTCGCGGTCGATGGCCGCGGACGCGGCGTCGATGCGGGTGCGCAGGGCGTCGAAGGCGCTCACTTCCTCGTCGGTCAGGTCGCGGTTCTCCGAAGCGGCGCGGTCGGTGAGGCTGCTGGCTTCCTTGACCAGGGTGGTCTTGCGACACCTGTAGCTCGCGCAGGTGCTTTCTCATGTGGATCTCCAAAAGCAAAGAGGCGGGTTCGAGGGGCACAAAAAAGCCGCTCGGAGGCGGCTGGGGTGGGGGACGACCGAGGGGTCGGTTTAGAGCAGGGTGAGGGTCAGGGGACCCTCGGTGAAAGGAACGTCAGCAGTTCACGAGGGCGTTGTCTCGGGCGAATGAGAGAAACTAGTAGTGCGTTTCGACAAGATAGTTACAAGTTTCGGCTGGCTTGGGTGCCGGCGACTTGCCCTTAAATTCTGGCCTTTGACTAGTTCTGGCTGACCACTTCATGTGTAACCGTATTGCCGGATCGAACTACTACTCGTGGCGCATCAAACAACAGTCCCACCCAATTCGGAGAAATGCGATGCACGCTGAACCACGTCGGAACTGCCTCTCAGTGAGCTGCGGCCCAACGTAGTGCCAAGTATGCCGCGGCGATCGCTAGCGTTACGAGCGTCACCGGGATACCGATGCGGGCATGCTCGCGCCAACCAATCACGATGCCGCGTTGTGCCGCCGCATCAACGACAATGATGTTCGCTACACTGCCGACAATCAACAAGTTGCCAGCCAGTGTGCTCACCAGAGCCAGAGTGGGCCCGGCCAGCGTGTGGGCGACACTGGGCAGCAGGAGCATTACAGCGGGTACGTTGGAGACCATGTTTGATAGCACGAAGGTGGTCGCAAACAGCGGGCCAAGATCCGTTAGTGGCATGCCCGCGGCAGAAAGGTCGGCAACCAGGAGCGCCGGCAAGCCTGTTTTTTGGAGCGCGTGGTTAACCACGAAGAGGCCAATGAACAGCACCAGCAATTCCCAGTCGACCAAGCCCAGCATTTGGCGCGAATGCAAGCGGCGACTGGTCAACAGCACGCCGGCACCGGTCAGTGCGACTACTTCGCGCGGCCAATCCGTGAACAAGAAGCAGGCAACGATGACCCCTGCGACAGTCAGCCCCTTCATTGTTTGCCAAGAATCCAGTGGGACGCCTGCTTCCGGCATTGCATCTTCCTGGGTGCCGTCGTGCGATGCGATGTCGGCTACGTCGACGAGATTGCGCCGCGTGAGCGCCAACACCAAAGCCCAAGTCGCCGCCAGGCCTAGCCCGACAGGCAGCGCAGCCTCACGCAGGTAGCCCGCGAACGAGAGGTGCAGTGTCTCGCCGATTAACATGTTCTGCGGGTTGCCAATCAAGGTTGCTGCCGATCCGATGTTGGCGCCGCAGGCAAGCGCGAGTAGGAAGGGGAGCGGTGCCAAGCGCTGGCCACGGCAGACATCTATCAGGATCGGCGCCACGACAAGGCAGACGATGTCGTTGCTGAACACGGCTGACAGTGATGCAGCCATAAAGATCAGTGCGCCTATCAGCAGCGGCGGTGCAACCGGCAGCCTGGCAATCCAGCGTGTCACTTCGTCGTAAAAGCCTCCCAAGCGCATCTGAGCCGAGACGACCATAAAGGCGAACAGCAGAATCAAGGTCGGCAGGTGAATGGATTGCGCAGCTTCTTCCAGACTTACCGCATCGAAGCCGATAAGCGCGATCGCCCCCAGCAGCGCAACGCCGGTGCGATCGATCTGCAGAAACGGGAGGCTCCCCAAGATCATTCCCAGGTAGACGATGATGAATATTGCGACGACGAGTTCGATCATTTGTGTACCAGTGCGTGGCCTGCAGAACCTCTCAAGAAACACAATTTATCTCCATGATTGATTGAATGATTCCAGGCGGGTTGACGGATAGGGGAACCAGTTGCATGCCGAGTTTTTCGGCACGCTTGGTGAGGTGATGCATGACGCGTTGGCGATAGCGTTCTTCGTAGTAGTCCTGCCCTTTGTCCGTGTATTCCGTGCCCTTGGTGAGCAGGGTGTAGATCAGGC